>NZ_LIRG01000196.1 GCF_001419695.1 Streptomyces prasinopilosus | reverse complement strand
GAGGCCGCCGCCGTAGAAGAGCCCTTCCTTGCCGCTGACCTGGGCCGTGGCGAACAGGCCGACCATGAGCAGTCCGACGAGGCCGCCCGCGCCGTGCACCCCGACCACGTCGAGCGTGTCGTCCACGTTCAGGCGGTACTTGAGGGTGACGGCGTACGCGCAGACGGCACCGGCGACGAGTCCGGTGATCAGCGCGCCGGTGGGGTCGATCTCGCCGCACGCGGGGGTGATGGCCACCATGCCGGCCACCGCACCCGAGCCCACGCCCATCATGGTGACCCTGCGGGTGCGCCAGTACTCCACCAGCGGCCAGGTGACCATGGCGCCGGCCGCGCCGAGCTGGGTGTTGATGAACGCCGTGGCGGCCGTGCCGGTGTCGCGGACGGCGGACCCCGCGTTGAAGGCCAGCCAGCCGAACCACAGCAGGGCCACGCCGATCATGACCAGGGGGATGTTGTTGGGCCTCGGCTCCTTGCGGCGGAAGTCCGCCGGGCCCCTGATGACCAGGGCCACGGCCAGTCCGGCGATGCCCGAGTTGAGTTCCACCGGCAGGCCGCCGGCGAAGTCCAGGGCGCCCAGGTGCTTGGTGATCCAGCCGTCCTCCGTGTCGAAGACCCAGTGCGCGGCCGGCACGTACACGATCAGCAGCCACAGCGACGAGAAGACCAGCCACCCGCGCATCGTCGCGCGGCCGGCGATGGATCCGCTGATCAGCGCCACCGTGACGATGGCGAAGCCCATCTGGAAGGTGGTGTAGACGTAGGTGGGGATGGACCCGGTCAGGGTGTTCGGCTCGATGCCCCGCAGGAAGGCGTGGTCCAGGTTGCCGATGAGGCCGGCGCCGCCCACGTCCGGGCCGAAGGCGAGCGAGTACCCGACGAGGTACCAGAGGATGCTCACGAAGCACAGTGAGGCGAAGCTCATCTTGAGCATCACCAGGATGTGCTTCGTGCGGACCATGCCGCCGTAGAAGAAGGCGAGGGCGGGGGTCATCAGCAGCACCATCGCGGCTGCGGCCAGCATCCAGGCGGTGTCGCCGGAGTCGTAGCCGGGCGGCATGGGGGCGGGTGCGGTGATCACGGGCATGGTCTCCTGGTCGCGTCGGGGGGCGCTACGGCTTGCGCAGGTCGGGGGCGGGGTGGCCGGTGAGCAGCCGTCGCACGGCGTCCCACGCGGTGCGGACGGCGTCGGCGACACGGGGCTGCTCCCGGCCGAGGATCCGCACCCAGGCTCCGCAGTCCTCCGGCAGCACGCTCGCCCCGTGCAGCACCCCGCGGCCCGCCAGGGCCCGGTGCAGGGTGTCGGCGATCTCGGCGGCGGGGCGCCGGCCGCTCACCACGAACAGCGAGGCGACGTGGTCGTGCCCGGCGAAGACGCCCGGCCCGGTCACCCCGCCCCGTGCCCGCGGCCGCAGGCGCAGGGTGTCCACCGCCAGCGGCGTCCCGTCGGGCCGGCGGATCTCCAGGTCGCTGGCGAGCACGGTGTAGGCGTGCCGTTCGCCGCGGGCGATCCGGCCCGCCGTGACCGTTTCCGCGTACACCACCGTGGCGTTCTCGTCGACGGTCAGCACCGCGTCCTGGTGGAAGCGCGCCCCCGTGAAGGGGATCAGCGGGTCGGGCAGGTACTCGACGTAGGCGCCCTCGGCCGCGGTGAGGTGGAGGCGCTGCGTCGCGTAGTCCTGTTCCATCCGGTAGACCTTGGTGGCCGCCTGCGTGGTGACCAGGACCTGGGTCCCCGGACCGCACCGGAAGTCCTGGCGGTAGCGGTCGGCCTGGGCGACGCCGCCGCCCGTGGCCATCACGTAGACGCACGCCGTGCCGGGGAGCGCCGGGTCGACGTAGAGCGGGCGCATGATCTCCAGGGGCGCCTTCTGGTACCGCTCGACCAGTTCCGTCCGGTCACCGCGCAGGGCGAATCCGAGGTCGAGGACGCCGACCTTGGCCGGCGAGCCCGGGCCGAGGGTCTCGGGCACCGCCGAGAACGCGGACAGCTCCGGCGGGAGCCGGACCGGCTCGTAGTACTCCGGCGCGAGCCGGTCGCGGACGGCGGGCACGTCAGATCAGCACCTTGCGCCGGGACTCGAGGAAGGAGGCGACCTCGTCGACGCCCTTGCCGGTGAGGCAGTCGGTCAGCACCACCGGTCCGTCGCCGCGCACGCGGTGGGCGTCGGACTCCATCACGCCGATGTCGGTCCGCACGTACCGGGCGATGTCGATCTTGTTGATGACCAGCAGGTCGGAGTCGGTGATGCCCGGTCCCCGCTTGCGCGGCATCTTCTCGCCCTCGGCGGTGTCCAGGACGAAGACGAACACGTCCACCAGGGCCGTGCTGAAGGTGAGGGTCAGGTTGTCGCCGCCGCTCTCGTAGAGGAGGACGTCGACGTCGGGGAAGCGCTCGAGCATCTCGGCGCCCGCGGCCAGGTTCATCGTCGGGTCGTCGCGCACGGCGGTGTGCGGGCAGGCGCCCGTCTCCACGCCGACGACGCGTTCGCCCTCCAGCACCCCGTCGAGCGTGCGGCGGACGTGCTGGGCGTCCTCCTGGGTGTAGATGTCGTTGGTGATCACCGCGGGCCGGTGGCCCTGCTCGATCAGGACCGGGACGAGCGCCTCGATGAGGGCGGTCTTCCCCGATCCGACGGGACCGCCGATTCCGACGCGCAGGACGTTGTCTCGCATGGTCTTCCTCTCCGGTGCCGGCCTCCGTGGCCGGACGTCGGTCAGCTGGCGAACAGGCGGGCCTCGGCCCGCTCGTGACGGGCGGACATGACGTCCGCCGCGAAGGTGGTCGCCCCGAGGTCGTCGAGACCCCGGGCCAGTGCCCGGCGGGTGGTCTCCTCGATGACCGGAGCCGTCCGCCGCAGCAGGACCTGGGCCAGACGGTGGTCGGTCAGCCGCAGTCTCAGTGCCGCGCCGGCGAAGCTCGCGCAGAACGCGAACAGGTCGGCGGCGACGGCCTGCCGCACGGGTACCCCGGTCTCCGCGTAGACGACCCCGGCGGCGACGGCCTGCGTGCCCGGTGCCCGGCGGGCCGTCACCGTCCGGTGGTACCGGACGATGCCGGCCCCGCCGAAGACCTCGGCGGCGAGGTCCAGCAGCTGGCGCCCGGTCCGGGTGGCGGCCTGCCGCATCTCGCGGTTGAGCTTCGTGGCGTGCAGCCGCCGGTCCGTCGCGGCCACCGCCGCCCAGTCCCCCGCCGCGGCGGCCCGGTGGGCCAGGGCCAGCGCGGTGGCGTCGGAGGGGCCGACGCCGTGCCGGAGGAGGTCGTGGAGCAGGGCGGGGAGGGAGTCGCGGTCGACGGCTCCCTCCTGCACGAAGCCCTCCAGGCCGTGGGAGAGGGTGTAGAAGCCGCTGGGGAACGCCGAGTCGGTCAGCTGGAGGCCGACCAGGAGGTGCCCCAGGTCCGTCTCCGGCTCCCGTGTGCTCCGGGCGGGCCCGCCCGGCTCGGCGCTCTCGCCGCCCTCGTCGCGGTACATGCGCTCAGACCAGGAAGAACAGCTGGTTGAGCGGGAGCTTCTGGGCGGGGTCGATGGTCACGACCTCACCGTCCACCGTGACCTTGTACGTCTCCGGGTCCACCTCGATCCGCGGCACGACGTCGTTGCGGAGCATGTTGTGCTTGCCGATGGTGCGGGTCTTGCGCACCGGGAGCACCATCCGCTCCAGCCCCAGCTTCCCGGGCACCCCGGCCGCGATGCCGGCCTGCGACATGAAGGTGACGTGGGTCGCCTGCATGGCCCGCCCGTAGTGGCCGAACGACGGCCGGTAGTAGACGGGTTGCGGGGTGGGCAGCGAGGCGTTGGGGTCGCCCATCTGCGCCCAGGAGACGATGCCGCCCTTGATGACCATCTTCGGCTTGGCCCCGAAGGAGTGCATGGGCCACAGGACGATGTCCGCCAGCTTGCCCGGCTCGATCGTCCCGACGTAGTCGGAGATGCCGCTGGCGATCGCCGGGTTGACGGTGACCTTGGCCAGGTAGCGCAGGACGCGCCGGTTGTCGTTGCGCGCGGAGTCCTCGGGCAGCGGCCCGAAGGCCTCCTTGCACACGTGCGCGATCTGGAAGGCACGGGTGACGGACTCGCCGATGCGGCCCATGGCCTGGGAGTCGGACGAGATCATGCTGATGATGCCCCGGTCGTGCAGGACCGTCTCGGCCGCGATGGTCTCCGCGCGCACCCGGCTGTCGGCGAAGGCCACGTCCTCGGGGATGTCGTGGCTGAGGTGGTGGCACACCATCACCATGTCCAGCAGCTCGTCCACGGAGTTCTTGGTGTACGGCAGCGTGGGGTTGGTGGAGGACGGCAGGACGTTGGGTTCGCCGGTGACCCGCAGGATGTCGGGGGCGTGGCCGCCGCCCGCGCCCTCGCTGTGGAAGGTGTGGATCGTGCGGCCGTCGATCGCGGAACGGGTGTCCTCGAAGAAGCCGCCCTCGTTGAGGGTGTCGGTGTGGATCGCGATCTGGATGTCGTGGCGGTCGGCGACGGCCAGCGCGTTGTCGATGACGGCGGGGGTGGAGCCCCAGTCCTCGTGGACCTTGAGGGCGGCGGCGCCGGCCTCGATCTGCTCGTCCAGGGCGCCCGGCAGGCTGCCGTTGCCCTTGCCCATGATGCCGAGGTTGACCGGCAGGTCCTCGGCGGCCTGCAGCATACGGGCGAGGTTGAAGGGGCCGGGGGTGCAGGTGGTGCCGTTGGTCCCGTCCGTCGGGCCGGTGCCTCCGCCGAACAGGGTGGTGATGCCGTTGCTGAGTGCCTGTTCGCACTGCTGGGGGGTGATGAGGTGGACGTGCGAGTCCATGGCCCCGGCGGTCGCGATCAGGTGCTCGCCGGCGATGACCTCCGTGCCGGTGCCGATGACGAGCCGGGGGTCGACGGAGTCCTGGGTCTGCGGGTTGCCGGCCTTGCCGATGCCCGCGATGAAGCCGTCCTTGACGCCGATGTCGCACTTGACCACGCCGACCACCGGGTCCATGACCACGACGTTGGTGATCACGAGGTCGAGGGCGCCCTGGGCGGCGGTGGCCTGCGGGTCGGAGGCCATGCCGTCGCGGAAGGTCTTGCCGCCGCCGTAGACCACCTCGTCGCCGTACGAGCCCTCGCGGAAGTCCTTCTCGACCTCGACGACGAGGTTGGTGTCGGCCAGCCGGAACCGGTCGCCCACCGTGGGGCCGAACAGGTCGGCGTACTGCTTGCGGGAGAGGGTCGGCATGTCAGTGGGATCCCTTCTTCTTGCTCTTCTTGGCCTCTGCCTTGTCCGGCCCCGCCTTGCCGGCCGCGCCGCCGGCCTCCTCCTTCGCGTCCCCCTCCTGGCCCGCCCCGAGGAAGCCGCGCCGCAGTGCCCGGCCGACGGCCTCGACCCGGGCGGGGTGCGACCTGACGCTGCCGTTGAGGAGGCCGCTGAAGCCGTGGAGGCGTCCGGTGCCCGCGTAGGTGCACAGCTCCACCTCGTGGGTGCCGCCGGGCTCGAAGCGGACGGCGGTGCCGGCCGCGATGTTGAGGTGCATGCCGAGCGTGGCGTCGCGGTCGAAGTCGAGGGCCGAGTTCACCTCGAAGAAGTGGTAGTCCGAACCGACCTGGACCGCCCGATCGCCCGTGTTGCGGACGGTGACCTTGACGGTCCGCCGGCCCGCGTTGATCTCGATCGGGCCGTCGCCGTACTGGTATCGCGGAGGGAGTGTCATCGAAGGCTCCTGTGGGAGGGGAGGTCGTGCGGGTCGGCGCCTCGGTGCGTGCCGTCGGCACGGTGGGCGCGGGGCGGGGCCACGGCGCCCTCCGGCCGGTGGGGGTGCGTGTGGGGGTCGTGGTGCGTCCCGTGGGTGTGGGGGTCGTGGGTGTGCGTGTCGTGGGGGCCGTGCGGTGCGTGGGTGTGCGGGGGCTCGTGCGCGTGGCCGCCCGGGCCGT
>NZ_LIRG01000195.1 GCF_001419695.1 Streptomyces prasinopilosus | reverse complement strand
CTGCTCGCCGGCATCTTCGCGGTCGCCGTCGTCGCCGTCGGACGGCTGCGCGGCGTGATGGCACTGATCGCACTGGCGGTCAGCTTCCTGGTGCTGAACTTCTTCATCCTGCCCGCGATCCTGCAGGGTTCGAACCCCCTGGTCGTGGCGGTGGTGGGAGCGAGCGCCATCATGCTGCAGGCCCTGTACCTCTGCCACGGACTGTCGGCGCGCACCTCCGTGGCCGTGCTCGGCACCCTGATCTCGTTGCTGCTGATCGGTTTCCTGGGCTCGGTCTTCATCAGCTGGGCGGCGTTGACCGGCGACACGGACGACAACACGGGGCTGATCCACGGTCTTTACCCGGACATCGACATGAGCGGCCTGCTGCTGGCCGGCGTCATCATCGGATCGCTCGGCGTGCTCGATGACGTGACGGTCACGCAGACGTCGGCCGTATGGGAACTGCACGAGGCGAACCCGTCGATGGGCTGGCGCGGGTTGTACCGCGCGGGCATCCGCATCGGCCGCGACCACATCGCGTCCGTCGTCAATACCCTGGTGCTCGCCTATGCCGGTGCCGCGCTGCCCTTGCTGCTGCTGTTCTCCATCGCGCAGAGCAGTGTGGGCACGGTCGCCAACAGCGAGCTGGTGGCGGAGGAGATCGTGCGCACGCTGATCGGCTCGATCGGTCTGGTGGCCTCCGTCCCGGTCACCACGGTGCTGGCCGCCCTGGTGGTCTCGGCCGACCGACCGGCCGTGCAGGCGGCGGCCGAGGAAGGCGTCCGGCCGGTTCCGGCACGCGGTGGGCGGGGCAGGCGCCGGAAGCGCTGACCCCGTCGGTGCCGGACCGTGCTCCGCCGGCTTCCGCCCCTCCGCGGCCGCTCCCCCGGCAGACGCGCCGTCCAGCAGCCGGCCGTCGGCAATCGGCCCCCGAACGTCGCATGCCGATTGCCGATGACCGGCTGTCGGCAGCCGGTCGATCCGGCATCGAGTTCATTCGGCCGCCCCCGCGGAAGCGTTCCTGCACGGTGGGGCGGAACCCGGTGCGGGGTTTCGCCACAGGCCGGCCGGGTGCGGAGCACTTCACCCGGCGCTCTGCTCCGCCAGGATGCGGTCCAGTGCGTCGTCGAGATGGGCGTCGAAGTCGGCGAGCGCCCCCTCCTGGCCCAGCGGCACCAGTTTGTCGGTGCGATCGAGGAAGGCCACGAGGGGCGCCGTCGACGAACGGAACAACGCGTGGTCGCCTCCGACCTGAAGGCGGATCAGCACCTCGCCCAGGACGTCGGGGTCGACCGGGGAAACCCGTACGTCGCCCTCGCCGCACGGTCTGCCCACTCCGTCGATCAGCAACTCCCGGCCGAACGCCCAGGTCACCGGTGCGTCACCGGGAAGATGGAAGGTCAACCGTACGGCGTAGGGATCGCAGGTGTCGTAGCGGAGCTCCACCGGGATACGGAAGGACAGCTCCTCCGACACGAGAAAGCTCATCATGACCTCTGCCTGCACGGACTCGCGCATCGCCTACCCCGTCATTCGCTACGGACCGGCCGGGAATGGACCCCTGACACTGGGTGAATCTTGCTCAACGTACACAACAGATCACAAGGAGTGATTTTTCAGATACTGATAGAGAGTGCCAACGGCCCCAGCAGACGGCCCACCTCCGCCTGCAACTGCTGGGCGGCGGGGTGCAGCCGATGGACCTGGTGAACCGGGAGGGAGATGGCGATCGTCGCAGCCGTGGTACCGGCCGTGATCGGGACGGCCGCGCACACCGTCCCCAGCGCGTACTCCTGACGCGCGAACACCGGCTCCATGCGACGCGTCCGCTCCAGGCGCCGGAGCAGGCTGTGCCCGTCGCGCACGGTGTACGGCGTGACGGACTGCACCGGGTAGCGGTCGAGGTGATCGCGGCGGGCGGCCTCGTCGAGCTGGGACAGCAGGCACTGGCCGATGGCGTGCGCATGACCAGTTGCCCGGAAATCCGCCCATTCCTGCACCGCGGGATTGCCCGGGGTGTCGGAGACGCACACCAGGTCGATCTCACCCTCGCGGTACACCGCGTAGTACACGGGGGCCCCGATCGCGTCACGCCAGTGCGCGAGTGCGGCGACGACCGTGCTGCGACGTTTCTGCGGGGCTCCACTGCTGTTCAGCCGCTCGGCCGCGTCGCCGAGGAAGAACAACCCCTTGTCGCGGCGCAGATAGCCCTCGTGCACCAGGGTGCGCAGCAGGTGGTAGGCCGTGGGAAGCGCCAGCCCGGTCTCCCGGGCCAGCTGTTTGGCCGGGGCTCCGGTCTCGTGTCCCGCGACGGACTCCAGCAGACGCATCGCGCGCTGCACCGAGCCGATGAGAGTCGCGGTGGGCGCCGGCTCGGACGCCGGGCGCGCATGGGGCTGGCAGGGGACGGCGGACAGATGTGCGGAGACGGTGGCAGCCGTGGCCAAGGGTCACTCCCGGAGCGAGGGGGCAGCCCGTGCGGGGGAACACGGGTGGGGGTGTACGCCGCTCGCGGGGATCGTCCCCGCATGGCCTTCCGGACTCTAACCGTCTGTCACCGCACGCAGACGGCCCGTCCGGGAAACTTCCCCCGCCCGAGGGAACCGGCGTCGGCTGTTACCGCCTCACCGGCTCCCCCCGGGACTCACCAGTCGCCGCGCGACGTCGAACTCGACGTGAACTTGCGTACGACGTAGATGAGTCCGCCGACCAGGGCGACGAAGACCAGCACCTTGAAGAGCAGCCCGATCACGAATCCGACCACACTGGCTATCAGGCCGCCGAACACGACCAGGGCGATGACCGGCACCGCGATCCACTTCACCCACCACGGCAGTCCCATGAAGATCTCTCGCATCGCCTTCGTCCTTACTGCTCCGCCCGTCTCGTACCGGGTCGCGCGAATGATGTCCTGCACTCGATGCTAGGGCGGCAGAAGTCCTGCCGGGGGCCTCTGATCCCTTGTCCTCCCCTGAGCCGTCCCTTAGGGAACCCCGAGACCTCGGCTCAGCCCTCGGGCGGGGAGAACACCACCAGGACCCTCAGGTCCTCGCTGATGTGGTGGAACTTGTGCGCGACCCCGGCCGGCACGTACACGATGCTGCCACGGGCCACCTGCGTGGTCTCCATGCCGACGGTGATCGCCGCCCTGCCGCTGACGACGAAGTACACCTCGTCCTGGCCGTGCGGCTGCTGGGGGTCCTGCTCGCCCGCGTCCAGGGCGTACAGACCGACCGACATGTTCCGCTCCCGCAGGAACTGGAGGTAGGCGCCCTCGTTGGCGGCGCGCTCGGTCTCCAGTTCGTCCAGCCGGAATGCCTTCATAGCCTTGTCCGCCCCTGCTTCACTGCTCGTGTCCGGTCCTGTCTGCCACGATCAGACACATGAAGAATTTCGTAGTCAAGACGATCGCCAACGCCGCGGCCCTCGCGGTCGCGGTGTGGCTGATCGACAAGATCACCCTGACCGGGGACAGCACGGGCAAGGAGATCGGCACCCTCATACTCGTCGCGTTGCTCTTCGGCGTGGTGAACTTCCTGGTCAAGCCGCTCGTGCAGCTCCTCAGCCTTCCGCTGCTCATCCTGACTCTCGGGTTGTTCACGCTGGTGGTGAACGCTCTGATGCTGCTGCTCACCTCCTGGCTCGCCGACGTGTTCGACCTGAGCTTCCACGTGGAGGGCTTCTGGACGGCCGTGCTGGGCGGTCTGGTCGTCTCGGTGGTCTCCTGGGCCCTCAACGTCGTTCTGCCCGACGGGGACTGAGCACCGTGGCCTACCGCGTCTGTTTCGTCTGCACCGGCAACATCTGCCGCTCCCCGATGGCCGAGTCCGTCTTCCGCGCACGCGTCGAGGAGGCCGGCCTCGACGGCGTGGTCGAGGTCGAAAGCGCCGGCACCGACGGCTGGCACGAGGGCGAGGGCGCCGATCCACGCACGGTGGCCGTCCTCGAGGAGAACGGCTACGCCGCCGACCACACCGCCCGGCGGTTCCACCCCTCCTGGTTCACCCTCTTCGACCTGGTCATCGCCCTCGACGCGGGCCACCTCAGGACCCTGCGCCGCCTGGCCCCCACCGCGCGGGACGCGGACAAGGTGCGCCTGTTGCGCTCGTACGACCCCGGAGCTGACGCCGATCCGGACGTACCGGACCCTTACTACGGAGAGGCGGACGGCTTCTCCGCATGTCTTGAGATGGTGGAGGCGGCGAGTGCCGGGCTGCTCTCCTCGGTACGTGAGCAGACGGAAGGACGGGCGGCATGAACGATTCGGGGACGACCGGCGGCCACGAGGCGGGCGAGGGGGGAGCGTCCCCCGGTGAGGGCACGCGTGCGGTGCGGGCCGGGCTGCCCGAGCCGGTCAAATACGAACCGACCCTCCCCGGTCCCGTCTTCGCCGCCCATTTCCACCTGCCCGGCGACCCCACCGGTCCCTACACCTACGGTAGGGACGAGAACCCGACCTGGACGCTGCTGGAGCGGGCCATCGGGGAGCTGGAGGCGCCGGGTCAGGACGGCGTCGAGACCCTGGTGTTCCCCTCGGGCATGGCCGCGATCTCCTCGGTGCTCTTCTCCCAGCTCCGCACCGGCGACGTGGCCGTCCTGCCGAACGACGGCTATCAGGCACTGCCCCTGGTGCGCACCCAGCTGGAGGCGTACGGCATCGAGGTGCGCACCGCGCCGACCGGGGGCGACGCCCAGCTCGATCTCCTCGACGGCGCGAAGCTGCTGTGGATCGAGACTCCGTCGAACCCCGGGCTCGACGTGTGCGACGTAAGGCGGCTCGCCGAGGCGGCCCACGCGCGTGGCGCGCTGGTCGCCGTCGACAACACCCTCGCGACCCCACTCGGTCAGCGCCCGCTGGAGCTCGGCGCCGACTTCACCGTGGCCAGTGGTACCAAGCAGCTCACCGGACACGGGGACATCCTCCTGGGATACGTCACCGGCCGCGACACCGAGGCGATGGCCGCCGTGCGCCGCTGGCGCAAGATCTCCGGTGCCGTCACCGGGCCCATGGAGGCCTGGCTCGCGCACCGTTCGATCGCCACGCTCCACTTGCGGGTCGACCGGCAGAACGCCACGGCGCTGACGCTCGCCCGGGCATTGCGGGAACGTCCCGAGGTGACGGGGGTGCGCTATCCGGGGCTGCCGGACGATCCCTCGTACGAGATCGCCTCACAGCAGATGCGGCGTTACGGATGCGTGGTGTCCTTCACGCTGCCCTCACGGGCGCGTGCGGACCGCTTCCTCGGCGCCCTGCGGCTCGTGGACGATGCGACGAGCTTCGGTGGTGTGCGGTCCACGGCCGAACGACGGGGTCGTTGGGGCGGGGACGCGGTGCCGGAGGGTTTCGTGCGCTTCTCCGTCGGTGCCGAGGATCCTGCCGATCTGGTGGCGGACGTGCTGCGCGCGCTGGACGAGTCGGCCGGCTGATCGGTCCGTCCGGGCGAGTCGGCGGACTTCCGGCCCCCGACGGCGGACGGTCCGAGCCTCCCCCCTCGTGGCTCGGACCGTCCCGGTTCCACGCGTGCGAAGAACCGCGTGACCAAGGCTAATTGACTTAGTGTCAGTGTCCAATCACCCCAGCGACAGTCGCCTATCGCCATATTTATAGTTACGGGAGAGCGACAGAGGAGCCGGCGAACGGGAGAGCGTGCTGTGGATCTGGCCTTGTTACGGACCTTCGTGACCGTCCACCGAGCCGGCTCCTTCACCCGGGCCGCCGCCCTGCTCGGCCTCTCCCAGCCGGCCGTGACCTCCCAGATCCGGATCCTGGAGCGACAGCTGGGACGGCCGCTGTTCCTGCGGCAGGCCCGTGGCGTGACCCCCACGACCATAGGGGACGAACTCGCCCACAAAGCAGCGCCCCACCTCGACGCCCTGGTGGAGATCACCGAGACCGGGCTCGACGAGGACTCCTCCTCGCGGACACTGCACCTGGCAGGACCCCTGGAGTTCACGTCCGAGCGGGCTGTTCCCGCACTCACCGCACCGGCCCGGAACGGCCGGGTCTTCGCCCTGCGCGCCTCCTTCGGAACCGCCGAGGAGACGCTGGAAGGACTGGCCGCCGGGTGGCACGATCTGGCCATCAGTACGGTCCGGCCGCGCGGTGCACTGCTCTCGGCCACTCCGCTCTGCGACGAGGAACACGTCCTGGTCGCCGCACCCCGCTGGGCCGAGCGGTTCGGCACCGACGGGGTTCGCCCCGCAGGGGTGTCCGCTCCGGAACGGATCCCGGTGATCGAGGTGCACGACTCGCTCCCTCTCGTCTCCCGCTACTGGGCCTCCGTCTTCGACTCCCGGCCCGTCATCGCGGGCACTGTCGTCGTCCCGGATCTACGCGCGGTGCTGGCCTGCACCGTCGCGGGAGCCGGGATGGCGGTGCTGCCCCGGTATCTGTGCGCGGCCGCACTCGAACGGGGGGAGATCACCGCTCTGCACGAGCCCGCGGTGCCGCCGTTACGCACGTACTTCCTGGTGGTCCGGAGCGGGACCCTGGCCCTGCCCCATGTCGCGCGTGCCCATGAGGCCCTCCAGCAGGCGGCCGCCGACTGGTGCTGACACCCCGGCCGAACGACTCGTGCCGATGATCCACCCTGGAAATCCGACCGGCACCGTCCCTCGATGTTTCACGTGGAACAAGCTGGGCCACATTTCCTCCATGACCGTCCGACCCGTGGTCAAGCGCACCGCTCGAGCCGTTCTACTGGACGGCGACCACCTGATCCTGATCAAACGCACCAAGCCCGGCGTCGATTCCTACTGGGTCACTCCGGGCGGCGGCGTCGAGCCGGAGGACTCCACCGTGGTCGACGCCCTCCACCGAGAGGTGTACGAGGAACTCGGCGCCAAGATCACCGACGTGGTGCCCTGCTTCGTCGACACGGTGGAACACATCGGCGCGGACGGCGGCGCCACCGGCGTGAAGGTGCAGCACTTCTTCGTCTGCCGTCTCGAGTCCATGGACCCGTCCTTGCGGCACGGCCCAGAGGTCGACGAACCCGCCGGCGAGTACCAGATCGTCCGCGTGCCGTTCACCCGCGTCGGCATCGCCTCCGTCCACCTCGTCCCGTTGTCGCTGCGGCACTATCTGGACGGCAACATCGAGGGTGTGCGTGCCCTGCAGGCCTCCGACCTGACCTGATCCACTCGACGCTCACCGGTTTCGTGCGTTTCACGTGAAACATCCCGTGTCTGCGACCGTGCCCGGCCTTGCCCTCGGCATGACCGAAAGATCGCCCCGGTCCTTGCAAACGAGTGGACGCCACCCCTCGCCGTCGGACAGCCTGACCTGCGTGCCGACACCTCCTCTTGCCACTCTGCCCATCCGCCGCCTGACATTCCGCGACCTCTCGGCCTGTGCCGACTTGTCCGAGGACCGGGGGTGGCCACGCGAAGAACACAAGTGGGGTCTTCTGCTCTCCGCCGGAAAGGGCTACGGCATCGACGGTCCCGACGGTGGGCTGGCCTCCGCCTGCGTCGTCACCGAGTACGGAGGCCGGGAACAACCCTCACTCGGGGCCATCGGCATGGTTCTGGTCGCGGAACGGCATGCCCGGCAGGGCGTCGGGCGCCGTCTGATGCACTACGTGGTTTCCACGATGGACTCCACACCGCTGACGCTGTACGCGACACCGAACGGCCGCCCGCTCTACGAAGAACTCGGTTTCAAGGTCACCGGCCGGGCGGAGATGCTGCGCGGGCACTTCGTCCCGGGCGCGGACGGACCCGTGGCGGGGGTCTCCACCCGATCCGCGACCGCTGAGGACCTCCCCGCCCTCCTCCGGCTCGACGAGGAAGTGTTCGGAGCTGATCGCACGCACATCGTCACCCGGCTGCCTGCGTTCGCCGACCAGTTGCGCGTGGCCGAGGAGGACGGCCGGATCATCGGCTACGCCGCCGCGTGGCCCAATATGAACACCCACGTCGTGGGCCCGCTGATCGCTCGCGACACCCCCACGGCCACGGCCCTTGTCGCCTCGCTCGCCGCCCGTACCGACCGGCCGTTGCGCACCGACATCGACGTGCGGCACGAAGAGCTGCTGGCCTGGGCGAAGGCCCGCGGTCTGGAGTCCGTCGCCTTCAACACGGTGATGACCTACGGCATCACGGAGCTGCCCGGCGATTGGACCCGGAGGTTCGCCCCTGTGACGGTCGCGGCGGGCTGACGTCTTCCGTGAACACGCCTACGCCGGTACCCGGAAGTGTCGGGTACCGGCGTAGCGCTCCGGGCGCCGTCAGCCCCGGACGAGGGCGTCCACGGCGGCCGTGGCGAAGGAGTGGTCCTGCTCCGGTGCCCCGCCGCCGACGCCGATCGCGCCGACCGGACGGCCGCCGCGCTGGACGGGTACACCCCCCGCGATGAACAGCAGCGGCCGGTCGAGTGCGGTGGGCAGGGTGTGGAAGACCCCTCCGGGCTGCACGGCATCGACGAGGTCTGCGGTGGGCGTGTTGAGCTGAAGAGCGGTATAGGCCTTGCGGGTGCTGGTCTCACCGGAGATCAGCACGGCACGGTCGTCCCTCCGGAAGGCGAGCAGATGTCCGCCCGCGTCCAGGACGGTCACGCTCACCGTGACCCCGGCAGCTTCGGCGGCCCGGTGTGCGGCCGTGACAAGGGCTTCGGCCTCGGCTGTGGTGAGCGGGGCGACAGCGGTGGTGGTGTTCATGAACAGGTACTCCTCGTGTACGGGGACGGCGCTTGAAGCGGTGGGGTCCAGGAAGGGATTGATGTCGGTGTGAGGGTGATGGCGGCGGGGGCGGCGGGAGGATCCCCGGGCAGGCAGGTCCCGAGGGCCGGGGGCCCTCGCGCCTTCCGCGCCCACGGGCAGCCACTCAGTGGGGGACCGCGGCCTGCCGCTCGGCGGGCACCCGGCCGGCGTCCACGATGCTGAGGGCCTTGTCACGACGGTCGAGAGCGGCCGAGAGGAAGGCCAGCACCAGGGCGCTCGCGGCGAGGACGGAGCCGACCCAGTTGGGCGCGGTGTAACCGAGGCCCGCCGCGATCACCAGGCCACCGAGCCAGGCAGACAGTGCGTTGCCGAGGTTGAAGGCGCCGATGTTCACGGCCGATGCCAGGGTGGGGGCCCCCTGGGCCTGGTCGAGCACACGCTTCTGCAGGGGCGGGACGGTGGCGAAGCCCAGGCCGCCGACCAGGACGATCGTGACGGCCGCCAGGACCTTGTGGTGCGCGGTCAGGGTGAAGAGGGCGAGGACGACGGCGAGAGCGCCCAGGGAGACGTACAGCAAGGGCATCAGGGCGCGGTCCGCGTACCTGCCGCCGACGAGGTTGCCGCCGACCATGCCCAGGCCGAAGAGGACCAGCAGCCAGGTGACGGACCCGTCCGCGAAGCCGGCGACCTGCGTCATCATCGGCGCGATGTAGGTGATGGCCGCGAAGACACCGCCGAATCCGAGGACCGTCATCGCCATGGCGAGCAGGACCTGGACGTTCTTGAAGGCGGCCAGTTCATGACGCAGCCGTACGCCTTCGGGCGCGGGAAGGTCGGGAACGAGCCAGGCGATGCCGGCCAGTCCGATGACACCGAGCGCGGCGACGAGCCCGAACGTGATGCGCCACCCGGCCGACTGGCCGACGAGGGTGCCCAGGGGGACACCGACGACATTGGCCACGGTCAGCCCGGTGAACATCAGGGCAATGGCACCGGCCTTCTTGTGCGGGGCGACCAGACCGGCCGCGACCACCGAGCCGATCCCGAAGAAAGCACCGTGGGCCAGCGAGGCGATCACCCGTCCGAGCAGCATGAGGCCGAAGACCGGGGCCAGGGCCGAGAGCAGGTTCCCTGCGATGAACAGGCCCATCAGCAGCATCAGCATCCGCTTGCGGGAGATCTTCGTGCCGAGCACGGTCATCAGCGGGGCGCCGAGCATGACGCCCAGGGCATAGCCGGTCACCAGATGACCGGCCGTGGGCACGGAGACGCCGAAGTCGTCGGCAACCTCGGGCAACAGCCCCATGATCACGAACTCGGTCGTTCCGATTCCGAAGGCCCCGATCGCGAGAGCCAGAAGCGCGAGAGGCATGAGAGACAGCCCTTCCCAAACGATTGCAGTATCACTTTGCGCGCTCTGACAATAATTGCATGCGCGGTATATACGCAAACGCGCTCTACCTCGCTCCTGCTCTACTCTGGTTCCAGCAACTCCTGGACGGAGGGAAACGCCCATGACAGCCACGGACCCCGCACTCACCGCCCTTGCGCAGGGTTGGTGCGCGCTCTCCCTGCTGCACGGGAGGATCGAGGCCCACATCGAGCGGGCCCTCCAAGGGCAGCACGACCTGAGCGTGCGGGAGTACTCCCTGCTCGACGTGCTGAGCCGACAGCACGACGGGGAAGGGGGGCATCTTCAGATGAAGCAGGTGGCAGACGCGGTCGTCCTCAGCCAGAGCGCTACCACTCGCCTGGTCACCCGACTCGAGGACCGCGGCCTGCTGGAGCGCTACCTGTGCCCCACGGACCGGCGCGGCATCTACACCAATGTCACGCGGGCCGGCCTCGCTCTTCTCGAGAAGGCGCGACCGACCAACGACACCGCATTGCGCGAGGCGCTCGACGCGGCGGCGGAGAATCCCGACCTGGCCCCGTTGGTCCGCACGGTGGAGACACTGAAGACCTCCGTACCGGCATGAAACGGCCGCTTCGGCACGGGTCTGCGTAAGGTGCCTCCATGGAAGATCTTGAGATACGTGCCGCGGCCGCTTCCGACGTCCCCGCGATCGTCGGCATGCTCGCCGACGACACCCTGGGAGCGCAGCGCGAGTCCCCGGACGACCTCGGACCGTACTTGGCCGCGCTGGAGCGGCTCAGCGCCGATCCGAACCAGCGTCTGGTCGTCGCGGTCCACCAGGGCCGTGTCGTCGGCACACTCCAGCTCACCATCATTCCCGGGTTGTCCCGTCGCGGGTCCACGCGATCGGTCATCGAAGGCGTTCGCATTCACGCCGACGAACGCGGCAGCGGTCTGGGGACTCGGCTCATCGAGTGGGCCATCGAAGAATCCCGTCTCCAGGGATGCCAGTTGGTCCAGCTGACCTCCGACAACACCCGTACCGAGGCCCACCAGTTCTACGAACGGCTCGGCTTCTCGGCTTCCCATGTGGGCTTCAAGCTGGCGCTGTAAGGGGCAAACGGGGCTGTTTCACGTGAAACAGCCCCGCGTACCCCAGAGCCTCTCGGCCTCTGGCACGCCCCGGGCAGGGCGCGCGCCCTAACCGATTCCCCGCCATCCCTCAGGATCCACTCCGCCCGGAACAGACGCCTCGTCCTCGTACGGCTGACGGCTGAACACGAAGGATCCGAGGTCCAGATGGCTCACCGATCCGTCCGGCCGCCGCACGGGCTTCAGGAGCTCTCCGGCGTAGTAACCCTCCAGCCCGGTCCAGGTCCCGTCGCTGTTCGGGCGGAAGCGGGCACGACGGCCCGTGCCGGACAGAGGCTCCAACGACAGCAGACCGTCGGCCGGCAACCGCAGGACGAAGCCCTGCGTCCCCCAGTACCACTGCCCCGCCATCTCCAGCACCGTGGAATCAGACTCCCGCAGCGGCCGCCAGGGAGCAGGGATACGCGGTTCCGCCTCGGCGACGATCCGGACGAGATCGGCGGCCACCGGAAACAGCGCGGGTCCTGAAGTGCAGTTGGCCAGGACCACTGCGGCCACGTCGTCCTCCACACCGATCGCGAGGCAGGCGAGGAACCCCGGCAGCGATCCGGTGTGCCCGATGAGAGCCCGCCCGTCCCGGTGACGCAACTCCAGCCCCAGGCCGTAGGCATAGCCACTCGCCACGTCCGCCGCCTCCATCGGCGCCGCCGGCCTCCTCATCTCCCGCAACGACTCGACACCCAGTACGTGGGCGTCCCCGTTGAGCAGGAAGGCGGCGAAACGCGCCAGGTCACCCGCGGTGGACCAGAGTTGCCCCGCCGGCGCCATCCTCCCTAGGTCCTCGGCCGGTTCGCGCAGCATCACGTCGGCCCATGGATGCACCGCCCAACCACCCGCATGCGGCACCTCCGGACGCACGCCCGTCCGGCGCAGTCCCAAAGGCTCGAGCACACCACGTCGGAGCGCTTCCTCCCACGTGACACCGCGCAGTTCCGCCACGAGCGCGCCGAGCAGTGCGTATCCGGGATTCGAGTAGTGGAACCGCCGGCCGACCGGGTGCACCAGAGGCCGCTCGCCCAGGACATCGGCCAGGTCGGGCCGTAGTGAGCCGGGAGTCCGTTCCCACCAGGGCCCCGGCGTCTCGGCCGCCAGGCCGCCGGCGTGCGAGAGCAGTTCGGCGAGGGTCACCTCCCCCACGCCCGTGCCCGGCAGGTGTTTCTCCAGCGGGTCCCCGAGATCGACCATCCCCTCGTCCCGCAACTGGAGCACCAGTACGGCGGTGAACGTCTTGGTGAGGGAGCCGATGCGGTACTGGACGTCCTCGTCCGGTGCAGGTCCCTCCACCGACGACCGCGCCCCCGTCCACACGGTCTCTCCACCCCGTGCCACGGTCGCGACGAGCGAGGGGGCACGTCCCTCCGCCTGGGCGACGGCGATCCGGTGCAGCAATGCCCGACGCGTACCGGCCAGCAGCTCTTCCTGGTGTGTCGTCATGTCCTCAGTTCACCAGGTGCGGGTCCCACCCGTACGAGGCGACGGCCGGAACGCCGGAGCGGCCGCCGTCCCGGGTTCGGCAGGACCGGTCCGCGCGCCCGGCCGGGTGACGAGCGGAGTTGGGCCAGGGGACCGGAGCGCCGGGTGGCGTGCACAAAGACCTTGGCCGGTCCCGGCCCGGCCCACCGGCTCCGGCACACAGGCCGGGTAGGAGCGTCTCCCCTCCCCGGTCCCGACCGGCAGGCCCGTAGCGTCGTCCGCGGTCTCACGACGTATCGGATGCCGGATCTCACGTCCGTGCCGTCTGCTCGACGGTCCGCGCCGGGCAGCCCCGGCCGTCGATCCTCTGACCTGGGCTGTCCTGTCGCGCTGCGGCCGTGGGACGGTCCGTGCCGGTAGCAGGAGTTGGGAACGAGCACGCAGTAGCCGTGCCCGGCCAGTGCGCGGGCCATCTCCCGCAGCACGGGTCGGATGCCGAAGCCGTCCGGGTACGTCAGCACCCCTGGGTGCCGCTCGCTGTGGCCGGGGAGGGCGGCGAAGGCGTCGGCCCGGCCGTCCGTCGTGGGAACCCGCAGCGTCTGGGTGGGCATGAGCGCTCCTGCCGTGGTCGATGTGCAGAGTCTGCGATCAGCACGACGGAGGCGGAGCCCGCGCAGCAGCGCAGGAGCCTCGATCGGACAGCGGAGCCGGACCAGCCCGTACGGCGCTCAGAAGAACCCCGGGGCACCGATCCGTGCGGGGCGCAAGGCCGTCCCGGTCTTCCTGGCCGCACACGGTAGTCCACCGGATAGGAACCGACGCCGGCCCTCCGGCCCGAGCGGATGACCCGGTGGGATGAGAACCGACACGCGCCGCATGCGGCACAGTGGGAATCCGACGGTTTCAGTGCGGCAGGACATGGGCGGTCTCACGTCCCGTGTCGCATCCGACGGCGCTCCGGCATCCGCCGTGAGATTCCGACACGGAATCCGAGGCCCACAGGGAGTGGGGGTCTCGCCGCCGATGACATGCCGGTCCTCTGTGACCCGCTGGTTCTCCGTCGTCCCACCGCGATGTCACCCAAGACCATCCTCAGACCGGTGCCGTTTCCCCGGCGGAACGACGAGTCTGCGGCTGAGCCCCCGAGCACGAGGACCGCATGCGAACTCAGATCGCGCACCGATGAGTTTCCCGCGCCGCGCCGGTCTGTACGCGTGGGACCGACTCACGGAAGGCTGGCGGCATGCGGAAACTGACCTACGGCATGAACCTGAGCCTGGACGGCTACATCGCCGCCCCCGGCGACGACATCGGCTGGAGCGTACCGAGCGACGAGCTGTTCCAGTTCTGGTCCGACCAGTTGCGGGCGACCGACCTGACGCTGTACGGGCGCAAGCTGTGGCAGACGATGAGCTCCCACTGGCCGACCGGCGACCAGCGGCCCGACGCCACCCCGGCGGAGATCGAGTTCGCGCGCCGCTGGCGGGACATGTCGAAGGTGGTGTTCTCCTCGACGATCGACGAGGTCGACTGGAACACCCGCCTGGTCACCGGCGACGCGGTCACCGAGATCACCCGGCTCAAGGCCGAGGACGGCGGCCCGATGGACATCGGCGGCGCGACGCTCGCCGGGGCGGCCATGCGGGCCGGACTGATCGACGAATACGTGCTGGCCACCGCGCCGGTCCTGGTGGGCGGCGGCACGCCGTTCTTCACCGCGCTGGACAGCTGGGTGAACCTGAAACTGGTGCAGACGCGGACGCTTCCCTGCGGCGTGACCCTGACCAGGTACGAGACGAGGCGCTGAGCGCCCGTCCGGGAGTCACGGGCCGTATGCTCCGCGGGCGACACCGGAGGAGCCGGCTCGGCTGCGCCGCGCACGCGACCTCACGGACCGCGAGTACACCGAACCGCTCGACGGACCGGACCAGAACCCCGCCGCCCGAAAGGGCGGAAGCTCCGGCCAGGGCGTCTCACAGCGTCGGCGTGAGTGCCCCCGTTGTGCCGTCACGGCTGAGGCCGCACCAAGAGATCTGAGGCCCCATAAGGGGGACCGGTCAGGTCTGCGCCATGTCCACGAAACGGGAGTAATGACCCTGGAAGGCGACCGTGATGGTCGCCGTCGGGCCGTTTCGGTGCTTGGCCACGATCAGGTCGGCCTCGCCCGCGCGCGGGGACTCCTTCTCGTACGCGTCCTCGCGGTGCAACAGGATGACCATGTCGGCGTCCTGCTCGATGGAGCCCGACTCACGCAGGTCGGAGACCATCGGCTTCTTGTCGGTGCGCTGTTCGGGGCCGCGGTTGAGCTGGGAGAGCGCGATGACCGGCAGCTCCAGTTCCTTGGCGAGGAGCTTGAGGTTACGGGACATGTCCGAGACCTCCTGCTGCCGGCTCTCGGCCCGCTTGGAACCACCGGACTGCATCAGCTGGAGGTAGTCGATGACGACCAGCCGCAAGTCGTTGCGCTGTTTCAGCCGACGGCACTTGGCGCGGATCTCCATCATCGACAGGTTCGGGGAGTCGTCGATGTAGAGCGGGGCCGCCGACACGTCCGGCATCCGGCGCGCCAGACGGGTCCAGTCCTCGTCGGTCATCGTGCCGGAGCGCATGTGGTGGAGGGCGACCCGGGCCTCCGCGGACAGCAGGCGCATCGCGATCTCGTTGCGCCCCATCTCGAGCGAGAAGACCACGCTCGGCAGGTTGTGCTTGATGGACGCGGCACGGGCGAAGTCCAGCGCGAGCGTGGACTTGCCCATCGCGGGACGCGCGGCAATAACGATCATCTGACCGGGGTGCAGCCCGTTGGTGAGCGAGTCGAAGTCCGTGAACCCCGTGGGCACACCGGTCATCTCGCCGCTGCGTGAGCCGATCGCCTCGATCTCGTCGAGCGCGCCCTCCATGATGTCGCCGAGCGGGAGGTAGTCCTCACTGGTGCGCTGCTCCGTGACGGCGTAGATCTCGGCCTGCGCCCGGTTGACGATCTCGTCGACGTCGTCATCGGCCGCGTACCCCATCTGCGTGATGCGGGTACCTGCCTCCACCAGGCGGCGCAACACGGCGCGCTCGTGCACGATCTCCGCGTAGTACGCCGCGTTGGCCGCCGTGGGAACCGTCTGGACGAGGGTGTGCAGATACGACGCACCGCCGACCTTGTTGATCTCACCGCGCTTGGTCAGCTCCGCGGCGATCGTGATGGGGTCGGCCGGCTCGCCCTTCGCGTAGACGTCGAGAATGGCCGTGTAGACGGTTTCGTGAGCCGGCTTGTAGAAGTCGTGTCCCTTGAGGATCTCCACGACATCGGCGATGGCGTCCTTGGACAGCAGCATGCCGCCCAGAACGGACTGCTCGGCCTCGAGGTCCTGCGGCGGCACCCGTTCGAACGCGGAGCCCGTGTCGTCCCATCCGCTGGGATCCCGGCCGCGGTCGTGCTGCTCGTCACGGCTTCGGCCCCCGCCCTCGCGGCGTCGGGAGGCGGGCAGACGATCACTGGGTCCGCTGTCGGCCCACGGGTCGTCCAAGGGCTCGGAAATGCTCACCGAGCCACCTCCTCCCGTCCGCCGAGCGGACCTCGCCGTGCCCTCTTTCTACGGCACGGCACTGACAAATAGGGCGCCCGACTCCGGTTGTCGCGCGCCGGTTTTATGACTTTTTGGAAACCGGCAGACGGAGCGGGCGCCGGACCACCGTAGGCCCCTCCGCACCGTCAGCCAATCTGGTTATCCACAGGGCATGTGGACGACGGGCCCAATGTTGTGGAGAAGTCCGCCAAACCTGTGCACGACCCGGTGGACAGCCCTGTGAACAAGACCTCCAACACTCCGCAAGAAGGGCGCTGACCTGGCATTTCATCATCCACCGCCTGTGCAGAACAAAAAAATCCCCCCTTCGGCCAAGATCCCCTCGAGTGCTGTATGCAAGCACACACCCTGCGCCATGCCGTAAGGGTCTAGAGAGCATTGCATCTCTTACCTGTGGACGATTAGATTGGTGCGCATGACACAGGCCCCCGCGCGCCCTCGAGCCGCCCGACGACAGCACGACCGCGAGATCGTCATGCTGGCCGTACCGGCATTCGGCGCCCTCGTCGCCGAGCCCCTCTTCGTCATGGCGGACAGCGCCATCGTCGGCCATCTCGGCACAGCACAGCTCGCCGGACTCGGCGTCGCCTCGGCCCTCCTGATGACCGCCGTCAGTGTCTTCGTCTTCCTCGCCTACGCCACCACGGCCGCTGTCGCCCGGCGAGTCGGTGCCGGCGACCTCCCCTCGGCCATCCGCCAGGGCATGGACGGAATCTGGCTCGCCCTGTTCCTCGGGGCCGGCGTCGTCGCCGTGGTCCTGCCCACGGCACCCGCCCTCGTGGATCTGTTCGGCGCCTCGGACACCGCGTCCCCCTACGCGATCACCTATCTGCGCATCTCCTCACTCGGCATACCAGCCATGCTGATCGTGCTCGCCGCGACCGGTGTCCTGCGCGGACTGCAGGACACCAGGACCCCCCTCTACGTCGCCGTCGGCGGCTTCACCGCCAACGGTGTTCTCAACGTCGCGCTGGTCTACGGCGCCGGTTTCGGTATCGCGGGCTCCGCCTGGGGCACGGTCATCGCCCAGTGGGGCATGGCCGCCGTCTATCTGATCGTGGTGCTGAGGGGCGCACGCGAACACGGCGCCTCGCTACGCCCGGACCTCGCGGGGATCAGAGCCTCCGCTCAGGCCGGCGTGCCCCTGCTGGTACGAACCCTGTCGCTCAGAGCCATCCTGATGATCACCACTGCCGTCGCCGCGCGTCTCGGTGACTCCGACATCGCGGCTCACCAGATCATCCTCTCCCTGTGGAGTCTGCTCGCCTTCGCACTGGACGCCATCGCGATCGCCGGGCAGGCCATCATCGGCCGCTACCTGGGGGCCGGAGACGCCCAAGGAGCCCGCCGGGTATGCCGTCGCATGGTGGAGTGGGGCTTCGGAGTCGGGGTCGTCCTCGGCCTGGTCGTGGTGCTCGCCCGGCCGGTCTTCCTCCCCCTGTTCACCAGTGATTCCACGATCACGGACACGGCCCTGCCGGCTCTGCTGATCGTCGCGCTGTCCCAGCCGATCTCCGGCATCGTCTTCGTGCTGGACGGGGTGCTGATGGGTGCGGGTGACGGACCGTACCTGGCGTGGGCCATGCTGATCACTCTGGCGGTCTTCACTCCGTTCGCCCTGCTGGTCCCGGTCTTCGGAGGCGGGCTCACCGCACTGTGGGGGACCATGGCGCTCATGATGACCGTTCGGCTGCTGACCCTGTGGTTCCGCACCCGCTCGGGCCGCTGGGTCGTCACCGGCGCCACACACTGACCGTTTCACGTGGAACCACGCGTTTCACGTGAAACGAGGACGGGGCCGCACCTGGAAGGTGCGGCCCCGTCACACTGCTGCGACGAGCAGTACTTACTCCGAGACGACCTCGAGGTCGACCTTGGCGGCCACCTCGGGGTGCAGACGCACGAACGTCTCGTGGGCGCCGAGGGTCTTGATCGGCGAGCCGAGCTCGATGCGGCGCTTGTCGACCTGGGGACCGCCGGCGGCCTTGATCGCGGAAGCGATGTCAGCCGGCGTGACGGAACCGAAGAGACGACCGGCGTTGCCGGAGCGGACCGCGAGGCGGACCTTGACGCCCTCGAGCTGGGCCTTCACCTGGTTGGCCTGCTCGATGGTCTGGATCTCGTGGATCTTGCGAGCGCGACGGATCTGCTCGACGTCCTTCTCGCCACCCTTGGTCCAACGGATCGCGAGCTTCCGCGGAACCAGGTAGTTGCGAGCGTAACCGTCCTTGACGTCGACGACGTCGCCCGCGGCACCGAGGCCGGAGACCTCGTGGGTCAGGATGATCTTCATGAGTCGGTCACCCTTCCCTTATCGCGCGGTGGAGGTGTAGGGCAGCAGCGCCATCTCACGGCTGTTCTTGACAGCCGTGGCGACGTCACGCTGGTGCTGGGTGCAGTTACCGGTCACGCGGCGGGCACGGATCTTGCCGCGGTCGGAAATGAACTTCCGCAGCATGTTCGTGTCCTTGTAGTCCACGTACGTGACCTTGTCCTTGCAGAACGCGCAGACCTTCTTCTTAGGCTTGCGCACAGGCGGCTTCGCCATGATGTATCTCCTGTGTGATCAAGAAGTGTGGTGCGGCCCCACCTAGAAGGGGGGCTCGTCCGAGTAGCCGCCGCCACCGCCGCCGGAGCCTCCGCCCCAGCCGCCACCACCCTGGCCGCCGCCACCCTGCTGGCCGCCGGCGGGAGCGCCGGATGCCCAGGGGTCGTCGGCCGGAGCGCCGCCACCCTGCTGGCCGCCGCCGGAGCCTCCGCCCCAGCCGCCACCACCCTGGTTGCCGCCACCGCTGTAACCACCCTGGCCACCACGGCCGGTGGTCTTGGTGATCTTGGCCGTGGCATTGCGCAGGCTGGCGCCGACTTCTTCGACGTCCAGTTCGTAGACCGTGCGCTTGACGCCCTCACGGTCCTCGTAGGACCGCTGCTTCAGCCGGCCCTGCACGACGACGCGCATGCCTCGCTGGAGCGACTCGGCGACGTTCTCCGCCGCCTGCCGCCAGACCGAGCAGGTCAGGAACAGGCTCTCGCCGTCCTTCCACTCGTTCGTCTGGCGGTCGAAGGTGCGGGGAGTCGACGCGACACGGAACTTCGCGACGGCCGCACCGGACGGGGTGAAGCGCAGCTCGGGGTCATCGACAAGGTTGCCGACGACCGTGATGACGGTCTCGCCTGCCATGGGGGAACCTCTCGGCGGGTTTGCTGCTGGCTGCTTGTGCTGCTACTCGGATCCCGGGACCGACTGAGCGGGAGGGCTCAGTGGTTCTCGGGACGGAGGACCTTGGTCCGGAGGACCGACTCGTTCAGGTTCATCTGGCGGTCGAGCTCCTTGACGACCGCAGGCTCGGCCTGCAGGTCGATGACCGAGTAGATGCCCTCGGGCTTCTTCTTGATCTCGTACGAGAGACGACGACGCCCCCAGGTATCGATCTTCTCGACCTTTCCGCCGCCGTCACGGACGACAGAAAGGAAGTTCTCGATCAGCGGGGAGACAGCGCGCTCCTCGAGATCGGGGTCGAGGATGACCATCACCTCGTAGTGACGCATGTGGAACCCACCTCCTTTGGACTCAGCGGCCACGGTCGTTCCGTGGCAGGAGGGTCGTGATGCGTTGCGCAACGATGCCTGTCAGTAGAACAGCCGCCACTGACAATCGCGGTCGGGTGGCGGTTTCTCCAGATCGACCGGGAGGGACCCGTGGTCCCGTCCCGAACGTGGCTGGATCCGTCCGAACAGACACCGGTGCAGACGGTACAGAGTACCCGCACAGCGGCTTCCGGTTGAAATCCGGCCCGGAGGCCCGTCAGTCTGTACACATCGGGTGTGTACGGCGCTACGATGCGCCGCCTTTCGCAGGAGGTGCCCATGGCACAGACATTGCGACCCAATACCGCCGGAGGCCTTTTCGCCACGGACGGCAAGCCCCATCCAGTCCAGCACGCCCTGCTCGCGGTGACGCTGGTGCTGGGGATCACATCCCTCATCGCCGCGATGTTCGACCATCTGCACCTGCTCAGTTCCTGGGCCGGTCTGGCGGGCATCCTCGCCGGCGCTTACGGCCAGTGGATCTCGGAGACGACCCGGGAACGCTTCGGCCTGATCCTGGGGCTGGGTGCCGCGGCGATCGGCTTCTTCCTCGGCATGTCACAGGGCGGCCTGTTCGGCGGGGTCATCGACTGACACCGGACGCCTCCTCGCGCATACCGTGGAGCGCCCCGGCCGGTCGCGGCCGGGGCGCGGGGGCCGTGCGCCCAACCGGGGCGCGCCCGCGGCGCAGTAGGCTTCGCGCGAGAGCCGGAGCCCCTGACCCATGGGGACACACCAGCCCGAGGAGCGCCCCGAATGAGCCTGACCCTGAGGACCATCAGCCGAGAGCAGCATCTGGCGTACATCCAGAGCCTGCCGTCGGCGAGTCACATGCAGGTCCCGGCCTGGTCGGACGTCAAGGCGGAATGGCGCGCGGAGAACCTCGGATGGTTCGACGACCGGACCGGCGAGATGGTCGGCGCCGGCCTCGTCCTCTACCGGCAGCTTCCCAAGATCAAGCGCTACCTCGCCTATCTCCCCGAAGGCCCGGTCATCAACTGGTTCGCGCCGAACCTTCAGGAGTGGATCGAGCCGATGCTCGCGCACCTGAAGCAGCAGGGCGCGTTCTCGGTGAAGATGGGCCCGCCTGTGATCATCCGGCGCTGGGAGGCCGCGACCATCAAGAAGGGCATCCAGGACCCGGACGTGAAGCGTCTGCGCGACCTGGAGGCCGACTTCATCGAGCCCCGTGCCTTCGAGGTCGCCGACAAGCTGCGCCGCATGGGGTGGCAGCAGGGTGAGGACGGCGGGGCCGGTTTCGGTGACGTGCAGCCCCGCTACGTCTACCAGGTGCCGCTGGCGAACCGCTCCCTGGAAGAGGTCCACAAGAACTTCAACCAGCTGTGGCGCCGCAACATCAAGAAGGCCGAGAAGGCCGGCGTCGAGGTTGTCCAGGGCGGTTACGACGACCTGCCCGAGTGGCAGCGGCTGTACGAGATCACCGCCGTGCGCGACCACTTCCGGCCGCGCCCGCTGTCGTACTTCCAGCGCATGTGGACCGCCCTCAACACCGAGGACCCCAACCGCATGCGGCTGTACTTCGCCCGGCACAACGGCGTCAATCTGTCGGCGGCGACGATGCTGATCGTCGGCGGTCACGTCTGGTACTCCTACGGCGCCTCCGACAACATCGGCCGTGAGGTCCGGCCCTCGAACGCGATGCAGTGGCGGATGCTGCGCGACGCCTACGCGCTCGGTGCCACCGTCTACGACCTGCGCGGCATCTCCGACTCACTGGACGAGACCGACCATCTCTTCGGCCTGATCCAGTTCAAGGTGGGCACGGGCGGCCAGGCCGCCGAGTACCTCGGCGAGTGGGACTTCCCGCTGAACAAGCTGCTCCACAAGGCGCTCGACATGTACATGTCGCGTCGCTGACGCCGGCTCCGCGCACGGCTCGCCCCACCGGTTCCCATAGCTCCCACCCCTTCCCCCACATCGCAGCCACGAGAAAGGTTCCAGGTCCGGCCATGGCGCTCACGCTTTACGTCGACACCGCGCGCTGGCGGGCGCATCACAAGCACGTGCAGCAGCAGTTCCCGGGGCTCGTCCCGGTCTGCAAGGGCAACGGCTACGGTTTCGGACACGAGCGGCTGGCCGAGGAGGCCACCCGGCTGGGCTCGGACGTCCTCGCCGTCGGCACGACGTACGAGGCTGCCCGGATCAAGGACTGGTTCGGCGGTGATCTGCTCGTCCTGACGCCGTACCGGCGCGGCGAGGAACCCGTCCCGCTGCCCGACCGGGTCATCCGCTCGGTTTCGTCGGTCGACGGCGTGTACGGCCTGGTCGGCGCCCGGGTGGTCATCGAGGTGATGTCCTCGATGAAGCGGCACGGCGTCGGCGAGCAGGACCTGCCCCAGCTGCACTCCGCCATAGAGAACGTCCGGCTCGAGGGTTTCGCCCTCCATCTGCCGCTGGACCGCACCGACGGCTCGGACGCCGTCGAGGAGGTCATCGGCTGGATGGACCGGCTGCGAGCAGCCCGCCTTCCCCTGCACACCATGTTCGTCAGCCATCTCAAGGCCGAGGAACTCTCCCGGCTTCAGCAGCAGTTCCCGCAGACGCGGTTCCGCGCCCGGATCGGCACGCGGCTGTGGCTGGGGGACCACGAGGCCACCGAGTACCGCGGTGCCGTCCTGGACGTCACGCGCATCGCCAAGGGCGAGAGGTTCGGCTACCGGCAGCAGAAGGCCGCGTCCGACGGTTTCCTGGTGGTCGTGGCGGGCGGTACGTCGCACGGGGTGGGGCTGGAGGCTCCCAAGGCCCTGCACGGCGTCATGCCGCGCGCCAAGGGCGTCGCCCGCGCCGGACTGGCCACGGTGAACAGGAACCTCTCCCCGTTCGTCTGGGCCGGCAAACAGCGCTGGTTCGCCGAACCGCCGCACATGCAGGTGTCGATCCTGTTCGTGCCGTCGGACGCGCCGGAACCGCAGGTCGGCGAGGAACTGGTGGCCCACCTGCGGCACACGACCACGCAGTTCGACCGGCTCCTCGACCGCTGAGCGGTACGGGGTCCGGAGAGGGCCGGGGGGACGGGCCCTCGGGGGAGACGGACACAGCGCCTGAGCAGACGCCAGGACCATGAGAAGGGCCGTACGCGGTGCTCCCGCGTACGGCCCTTCTCATGCCTTCACCGGCGTCCGGAGCGACCTGCCGGCGGACCGGCCGCTCACCCGGCCGCCGGGTGTTCGCTCAGAGCGAACCGTCCGGGGCGCCGGCCTTGCCCCGCTCGGCCCGCGCTCCGTCGTGCCGCACGGAGTCCCGAGCGGGCCGGGCGGCGGGACCGAGCACGAAGGCGTCCTCGGCTCCGTTCAGCACCCCGCCCGAGGGATCGTCGTCACCGGCCCGCCTCACCGGGTCCCGGTCCGGCCTCAGGACGTCGCGCACGATCATGACGCACAGGTAGAGCGTCCCGAGCAGGTGCAGGGCGATGGCCCAGTGGTAGCCGTCGGCGGGCAGTCCCTTGTGCGCGTCTCCGCTGGTCGTGTACGCGAGGTACATCCAGATGCCGAGGAAGTAGGCCACCTCGCAGGCCTGCCAGATCAGGAAGTCCCGCCACTTCGGCCGGGCCAGGGCCGCCAGGGGCACGAGCCACAGGACGTACTGGGGCGAGTAGACCTTGTTGGTGAGGATGAAGGCCGCGACGACCAGGAAGGCGAGCTGCGCGAAGCGGGGCCGACGGGGAGCAGCAAGGCCCAGCGCGGCGATTCCCGCGCAGCACAGCAGCATCAGGAGCGTGGCAAGGGTGTTGACGGTCTCGGTACTGAGCGGGTCGGACGAGTTCTGGGCGATGATCAGCCAGAAGGAGCCGAAGTCGACGCCCCGCTCCTGGCTGAACGTGTAGAACTTCGACCAGCCGTCGAAGGCGAAGAACATCACTGGCCCGTTCACCACGGCCCAGGCGACGACCGCGCCGCCCAGGGCCTTTCCGAACTCCCTCCACCGACCGGCACGCCAGCACAGCACCAGCAGCGGCCCCAGGAGGAGCACGGGGTAGAGCTTGGCGGCCGTGGCCAGCCCCAGGAGGACTCCGAAGGCCAGAGGGCGACCGCGCGACCACATGAGCATCGCGGCGGCCGTCAGCGCGACCGCCAGCAGGTCCCAGTTGATGGTCGCGGTCAGGGCGAAGGCCGGCGCCAGGGCGACCAGCAGGCCGTCCCAGGGCCGCCGGGCGTGCGTACGGGTCACGCAGACGGCGATGACGGCCGCGCACACCATGAGCATCCCGGCGTTGACCATCCAGTACCACTGCTCCTGGTCCTGGATGCTGCCGCTCCCGGGGGTGAGCCAGGACGCGACCTCCATGAACACGCCGGTCAGCACCGGGTACTCGAGGTACTGCATGTCGCCGGGGAGCTGGTCGAAGTACGGTACGAGCCCGTCGGCGAAGCCCCGTCCCTGGTAGAGGTGGGGGATGTCCGAGTAACACGCGTGGGTGTACTGGGAGCCGGCGCCGAAGAACCACGCGCCGTTGTAGCAGGGTGCCTTCTGGACCAGGCCGAGGGTGAACATCCCGATCGCCACGAGCGCGACCACCCGGACCGGGGTCCACCAGGACGTCCCCAGCAGGGCACGCCGCCCGAGCGGACCGCCGATCAGCTCGCTGCCGGCCTCGGCGACCTTGTCCTCCCGGGTCGGCACCACCAGATCCGGCTCGTGGGCGCTCGCTTGCGTCGATTCTCCACTGGGCATGCCGCACATCCTGCCGTACGTGCCGGGACCCATGCCGAGGGCCGCCGTACCCGAGCGGTACGGCGGCCCATGTTTCACGTGAAACACCCAAGTCGGGCGACGGTGCGACTATCCGGCCGGGCCTCCGAAGAAGCCGCCATTGCCGCCTCCGTTGCCGTTGCCCCGGCTGGTGTCCTCCTCCTCCGACTCCGAAGCCGACGGTGAACTGGTGACTCCGCCGTCCGTGCCACCGGCATCCGAGCCACCGGGCCCGGTACCGCCCGTGTCGTCCTCGTTCTCACAGTTGAAGTCGAAGACCCTGCACGTGGCGGTCTCACTGGGCGAGGGGCTACTGGGCTCCGGCTCCGGCTCCGACGTGGTCGGAGACGCCGACGGAGTCTCCTCCTCGGTCTCCGTGGGCGAAGGGCTCGCGGTCGGCGACGGAGTGTCGTTGACGATCTCGCCGATGGGCTCCGGCGTCGGGAAGGGCACCGCCTTCTGGTCCTTCAGCGCGTCCTCCATGTAGTCCGCCCAGATCTGGGACGGGAACGAGGCACCGTGGATCTTCTTCTCACCGCCCGTTCCGAACATCTCCAGGAACTGGCGGTTCTTGATGGTCTCGTCGTCGGGGTACCGGAACATGCTGATCGCGGTGGACAGCTGCGGGGTGTAGCCGACGAACCAGGCGGACTTGTTGCCGTCCGTGGTACCGGTCTTGCCGGCCACCTCACGGCCCTCGAGCTGGGCGTTGCTACCGGTTCCCTCCTCGACGACGGTCTTCAGGACGTCCGTGACGTTGTCGGCGACCTGGGCGGTGAACGCCTGCTTGGTCTGGATCTTGTGCGTGTAGACCGTGCCCTCCTGGCTCGTCACCCTCTTGACCGAGAACGGCTCGCGCTGGTCGCCGCTGGCCGCGAAGGTGGCGTACGAACCCGCCATGCGGATCGCGCTGGGGCTGGAGGTGCCGAGGGAGAACGACGGGTAGTTCGTTCCGGCGAGGCTGTTCTTCAGGATCCCGGACTCCACCGCGGCGCTCTCCACCTTGTCCAGGCCGACGTCCACGCCGAGCTGCACGAAGGCGGAGTTCACCGACTCCCGCATCGCCTCACGAAGGTCGATCTTGTAGTCGGGCGCCTCTCCGTACGACTCGTCGCCGTCATTGACCTGCTCCCACTGCTCGCCCTTCTCGTTCTGCCAGACCGAGCCGTCGTACTCCTTGATCTTGAGCCTGTTCTTGCCGCTGTACAGGCTCTTCTCGGAGACCTGCGTCCGCTCGTCCTGGGCCTGGACCGGGTCCCCGTTGGGGTTCCGGACGCCCCACTGCATGGCGGCCGCCAGCACGTACGGCTTGAACGTCGAGCCGACCTGGGCCCCGGTCGCGTCGGCGTTGTTGGTGAAGTGCTTGGTCGCGTCGGTGCCGCCGTAGATGGCCTTGATCGCACCGGTCGCAGGATCGACCGAGGCGCCGCCGAACTGGACGTGGGTGTCCGTCTCCGGGCGCTCCTCGGGCTTGATCTTCTCCTTGTAGACCTTCTTGACCGCCTTCTCGAGCTCCTCGACCTTCTTCCTGTCGAAGGTCGTGTAGATCGAGTAACCGCCCTGTTCCAGCTGTCTGGCGGTGATACCGGTGTCGTCGCTGTTGTTGACGATGTACGCCTTGGCGAGGTCCACGAGGTACCCGATCTGCCCGCTCAGCGCGGTGTTCGACCGGGGGTTCTGCACCTTGGGCAGCTTGGTGTACTTGGCCCTGGTCGCGGGATCCAGACGGTCGTACTCGACCATCTTGTCCAGGGTGTCCTGCATCTGGGTCAGGGCGCGTTTCTTGTTCGCATCGGGAGTGGCGTCCGGGTCGATGGAGGTCGCACCGGCCGGGTCGTAGTAGGTGGCGCCCTTGAGAACCGCCGACAGGAAGGCGCACTCGCCCTCGTTGAGCTTGATCGCTTCCTTGTCGAAGTACGCGCGGGCGGCGGCCTGGATCCCGTAGGCCCCACGCCCGTAGTACGCCGAGTTCAGGTAGCCCTTGAGGATCTCGTCCTTGTCCATATCGGTGCCCACCTTGATCGAGACGAACATCTCCTTCACCTTGCGGGAGAGTGTCTGCGACTGGTCGTCCAACATGGCGTTCTTGACGTACTGCT
>NZ_LIRG01000194.1 GCF_001419695.1 Streptomyces prasinopilosus | reverse complement strand
CCGATCCCCTCGCCGCCCACGCCGCCGCCGACGCCCCGCCGGAGCCCCAGGCCCCGCCCGTTCCCGCCGCCTTCTCCTCCTGGTGGCGCGATCCCATCGTCAAGGACGGTACGCACATCGGCGGCACGGGCTATCTGTGGGGGCCCCGGGACTCCCGGGATCCGGACATCGTCTCCAGGATCGACGTCAGGCTCGCTCCCCACTCCTCCGCCCGCGAGGACCCGGCCGCCCGGTGCCGGGCGGCGAAGCCGCGCGGCCCCCGCTGGATCGGCGGCTGGATCTTCCTGCTCGCCCTGCTCGCGGCCGGTCTGGGCACGGGCCTGACCTGGCAGGAGCAGCCGCTCGGCACCAGCCTGCAGACCGGTCTCGCGTGTGCGCTGGCCGTCTTCGGCATCGGCCTGGCGGTCAGCGCTTTCCTGGGCCGCACCGGAGCGGGGTCGATCCTCCTGGCGGTCATCATCGCGGGGCTGCTCGCCGCCTCCTCGGCCGTGCCGAAGGACATCGGCACCGAGTGGATGCGCACCACCTGGGAGCCCTCCTCGGTCGCGCAGATACGCCCGGTCTACGACTTGGGTACCGGCACCGGCACCCTGGACCTGTCCGAGGCACGGATACCCGAGGGAGAGACCGTGTCGTCGCGGATGAACGTCGGCGTGGGCCGCCTCCGCGTGATCGTGCCCGAGGGCATGACCGTGAAGCTCAGCATCGACGTGGGGGTGGGCGACATCCAGCTCCCCGGCGACAAGCGGAAGGATGTGGACGTGGCACCGGGAAAGCACGAGGAGATGACCCTGCGGCCCGCCGGGGGCGCCCGGAAGACAGGGACGCTCGAGCTGGACATCCAGGTCGGTGTGGGACAGGCGGAGGTGAGCCGTGCTGCGTCATGAGTTCCAGCCCGGCAGGCTGATCGCCGGCCTCTTCCTGATCCTCGCCGCCGTGCTCTACACGGGCGACGCGACCGGCGCCTGGGAAGCCCCGTGGTTCGTCATGGTCCCCGTCGTCGCGGGCGGCCTGTGCCTGGCCGGATCGGTGGCCGCGGTGACGGGACTGATACGGCGGCACAGACGCTCCGACGCCCAGGGGGACCGGGCCGAGTCACCCACCTGACGTCCCGGACCGGCGCAGTGACTTGAGGGGGTGGCCTGCCAAGGCCGGCCGAGGAGGCGACCTGGCCCATGGGACGGACGGGCGGGAAGACGGGCCGAAGCCGACGTGGGTGATCTGCCCCGTCGAGACGGCCGGGCGGACCCGTCGGCTCCGGGCTGTGGACCGCCGGCTTCCGGGCCACGCAGCCGACAGGTCCGAGCCGTGGGCCCGGCGGGGTGAAGGGGCGGATCCGGCCGATCAGAACATCCGGCTGCTGCGGCCGGCCCGCAAGGGCGAGCAGCAGCGGCCCGGAGTTCTCCCGTTCAAGCCGTTACGGCAGGTCATCGAGTCGGTCGACGAGACGTTCAAGCGCCGGCTCGATCTCGAACAGCACCTGGGGCGCACGCCCGGCGGGGTTGTCGTCCGCGTCATGCATGGACTCGTCCATCCGGTCCTCGGGCAGTTCCCATGCGTCGATCAGGGTGATCCCGCGTCAGTCACCACACCGTCGTGAAACCTCAACCGAACTTCAGGTCAATATGATCCGGGCACCCTCACTGGCCAGCGACGCGACCGTGCTCAGAATCCGCCTGCGCACGGTGGGGCTCCTTCGCCGTCGGCCGGCCCTTCACCCGGCCCCTGATTGCCGGCCACTGACTCCTCGGAATCGCTCATCCGGCCGAGGAATCCGCCCCGCAGGCCCCGACTCACTGGCCAGGGGCCTTCCTCATGCCCCGCTTCCACTGGTCATGACCTAGTAGGACCCTCTGCGGCGCCGGTTCCTGATCAGGGCGTCCAGCGACCAGAGGGGCGCGCCGGCCAGCACGAGAGGTACCCAGCAGAACATGTACGGGAGGTCGTTGCCGTAGTAGTAGGGCTCGGCGGCCCAGCTCACGGTCAGCCACAGGCTGAGGGAGATCAGCGCACCGCCGAGGGCGGCCACCCGGGTGAGCAGACCGATCAGGGTCCCGATCCCGACGGCCAACTCACCGAGCGCGATGGCGTAGCCGAAGGCGACGGGATTCTCCAGGGACATGTCGACCAGCGCGGGAAGGGCCGAGGAATCGCGGACGGCCCGCATCATGTCGCCGATCGACCCGGATCCGGCGTCCTGCATGAATGCGCTGTCGGTGAGTTTGTCGATCCCCGCGTAGATGAAAGTGACGCCCAGGAAGATCCGCAGGGGAAGGAGGGCGTGCCGGGTGGCGGTGTCCCGCCAGTCTCTGCCGCTGTCACTGTCGAGGTGAGGACTACGCGCATCCGTTCGCATACCGTGAGTCATCGCCGTCTGTCGCCTCTCGCCGCCGTACCGAGACTCCCTCAACAGACCATACGTACGACGATCAACACCGGATCAATCCAGAACCGCTCGGATTTTTTCGGACGTTCGCCGGACATCTGCGAGAGGGGGACGCCTCCAGGGTCTGTCCGGCGGACCCCACGTCTCCGGCATGGTCCGCCGGACGGACCCTAGTCCGTCACATCGATCGCGTACCGGTTCGTCTCGACTCCGGCTGCCGTGACGACCTGCACCTCGACCCGCCCCGGTTCCACGTCCGCCGGGACCGGAACCGTCAGCAGGGCGTCCGTCGGGTTGTCGAAGCCGCCGGCCACCGGCACCAACGGCACGTGGACGTGCACGGTCCCCACCCGGACGACCATCCGGGCCAGCCGATCGGCTCCCTGGGCCCCCAGCGGAACGAAACCGGCCCCACGGATCTCGATGTCGTCGCCGGTCCGGATCGGCGCGTCCAGGTCTCCGGCCTCCCGTGCCCGCACCACCGAAAGGATCACCGGCCGGCCGCCCTCCGCGTACTTCCCGGCGAGGTAGGTCGCCGCCGACACCAGCACCACCACGGCCAGTCCCCAGGGCAGGTCCGGCAGTTGGTCCGGCCGCCGTGCCAGCCGAACCGCCGCGAACACCAGCGCGACGCCGCTGATCACGACGTACTGGATGTCGGCGAAGCCGCCCCGGCCCGCGTCGTCGGTCAGCAGATCGGCCGCCCGGGGCCGGTCCGCGCGGACCTTCTGCAGCCGCTGCCCCTGCACCCGAAGCCCGACCACCCGCCGCACCACCACGGCGATCCCGCACACCACGGCGAGGACGGTCACCACCCCCGCGCCGCGGGCGAGTTCCAGTCCCGCGATCAGCGCGTCACGTTCCCGGTGATCGGAGGCGGCGGCCAGTTGTCCGACCAGGACCAGGACCGCGTAGGCCAGGAAGAGCACCCAGGCGGCCGCCACCGCGCGGGACGTGGAGAGGCGGTTGTCCTCCCCGATCACCGGGGCCAGGGCCCCGCCGCGCGCCCGGTGGAACCACGAGGCCGCGGTCAGCGCACCGGCGACCACCAGCGCGGCCAGCAGTCCGGCCGTGCGGGCGGCGCTCCAGCCCGGGCCGATCGCCGTGAGTGCCTGGCCCAGGAGCAGCAGGACGACCGCCGACCACACCACCACCGCCGTCCGGCGCCACAGGCGTGCCAGCCAGGCCGCGCCCTCGGCCCGGCCGCGCCGGGCGACGAGTTCGGCGGCCTGCGCCAGCTCCTCCGAGACCCACTGGCGGGAGGCGGAGGCCGAGTGGGCCACCGCCGCGGGCAGCCCGTGCCCGGCCGCGAACTCCTCGCGTTTCAGCAGGAACGCGGCGACCGCGCGCCGATGCCCCTCACGCACTCCGTGCGGACAGTCCCCGCAGGTGCAGCCGCCCTCGTGGGCGCCCACGTCCGCGCCGCCCTGTCCCGCCTCCTGCACCGCCACGCCCGAAGCCCGCCTTCCCCGTATCCCCATGCACGTTCACGATCCCGGTCACGTTCCCGGCCGCCTGGACCGGTGCGCGCAACTCCCCTGTGATGACAGCGAATTGTGCCCTACCTCCACCCTTCACCACCCGGCAGGTCCGGTCAGCGGGAGTGATGTCCGAGGCGTCGCGTTGACCTGACGGCAGGAATTCCCTCACGGCCGGTCTCGCCCGGCAAGGCGGGCTCCTTCGGCCCCGGCCGCGCCGAGCAACCCGACCGCCTCGGCCACCCCGGTCGCGCCGAACACCCCGGCCGCACCGGTCAGTCCAGCAGGTCGGGCTCGCTCCGGCTGATGTCCTGCCACATCGGCTGATAACTGATCCACCCCACCAGGTCCCCACCCAGCTGCTCCCGTGTCGCCACCGCCTGCCGGTGGTCGATCAGGACGGGCCGGCCCGCCGCCTTCGCGCTGAGCTGCACCTGGCAGGAGCGTTCCATGGAGACGAACCACCAGGCCGCCGCGTCCACCGAGTCGCCCACGGTGAGCAGCCCGTGATTGCGCAGCACCAGCGCCTTGCGGGAGCCGAGTGCGGCCGCGATGCGCCTGCCCTCCTCCGCGTCGACGGTGACGCCGCTGTAGGTGTCGTAGAGGGCGTGGTCCTCGTAGAACGCGCAGCTCTCCTGGGTGATCGGGTCGAGCAGGTCGCCGAGGGCGGCGAGCGCGCGGCCGTGCACCGAGTGGCAGTGGGCGACCGCCACGACGTCGGGCCGCGCCGTGTGCACCTGCGCGTGCACGGTGAACGCCGCCTGGTTGACGTGGTGGCCGCCCTGGACGACCCGGCCCTCCCGGTTGACCAGCACCAGGTCGCTCACGGTGACGTGCCGGAAGGGCATTCCGAACGGATTGACCCAGAAGCAGTCCGAGAACTCGGGATCGCGTGCGGTGATGTGTCCGGAGACCCCGTCCTCGAAACCGAGCCGCCCGAAGAGCCTCAGCGCGCCCGCGAGCCGTTCCTTGCGGTGCCGGCGCTCGTCCTCGACCGACTCGTGCATGGGCGGCATGGCGAACCGCAGCCGGTCGGTGGGCAACGGCAGAAACGGGGGCGGGGTCTGTCCGTGCATAAGTCCTCCTGCGAGAGGGGTCGCATGGTGCGGAAGTTACCGTCGTGCAGCCATGGACGACAGATCGGTTCCGTAAAGATCCGGTGCGGCGCGACAGAGGCGGCACCCTCTGTGCACGGTGCCCGCCGTACCGGCCGAAGTCCCCTTCCCGAGACCCCGGGACAACCTTCCGGAAGCCGCCTTCCGCAAGGCGGGTTTCCGGAACCCGCCTTCCGCAAGGCCGGTCCGGAAACCCGCTATCCAGGAAACCGCTGCCGGAAGACCCCGTCCGGTGGATCCGGCGGATACCGGACACGAGATGTCCGGTATGCGCGTCACACTCGGCCCATGCACACGAACTGGGGAGCATTCGCCGCCGCCGAACCCGACCTCGCGAAGACCGTGCAGGAGCGCTTCGCCCCGTACACCCACCACGTCCTCGCCACTCTGCGCAAGGACGGGTCACCGCGCACCACCGGTCTGGAGGTGCGCTTCCTGGACGGTGAGCTGTGGCTCGGCATGATGCCGGACTCGCTCAAGGCGCTCGACCTGCGCCGCGACCCGCGCTTCGCGCTCCAGGCGAACCCCGGCCCGGGCACGGGCATGGGCGGCGGGGACGTCCGGATCGGCGGGCGGGCGGTCGAGGTCGAGGACGGGGAGACCCGGCGCAGGTACACCGAAGAGGTGGAACCGCCGGAGCCGTTCCACCTCTTCCGCACCGAGTTGACGGAGGTCGTACGAACCTGTGTGGAGGACGAGACGTATCTCGTCCTCCAGGTCTGGAAGCCCGGTGAGCCGGTGCGCACGCTCAAGCGGGCCTGACGAGGACCGGCGGAACCGGCAGGACCGACAGAGAACTGCTACGCCCTGACAGGCCCCGGCAGGCCCCGGCGGGGAGTGCTCCCGCCGGGACCTACTCCCACTCGATGGTCCCCGGCGGCTTGGACGTCACGTCGAGGACGACGCGGTTGACCTCCCGCACCTCGTTGGTGATGCGGGTCGAGATCTTCGCGAGGACGTCGTACGGCAGCCGCGACCAGTCCGCGGTCATGGCGTCCTCGGAGGACACCGGGCGCAGGACGACCGGGTGGCCGTAGGTCCGGCCGTCGCCCTGGACGCCGACGGACCGCACGTCCGCGAGCAGGACCACCGGGCACTGCCAGATGTCCCGGTCGAGACCGGCCGCGGTCAGTTCCTCGCGGGCGATGGCGTCGGCCTCCCGGAGCAGGTCGAGCCGCTCCTTGGTCACCTCGCCGACGATCCGGATGCCGAGGCCGGGGCCGGGGAACGGCTGGCGGTGGACGATCTCGTCGGGCAGGCCGAGTTCCTGGCCCACCATCCGCACCTCGTCCTTGAACAGCTGGCGCAGCGGCTCGATCAGCTGGAACTCGAGGTCCTCGGGGAGGCCGCCGACGTTGTGGTGGGACTTGATGTTGGCGGTGCCGGTGCCGCCGCCGGACTCCACGACGTCCGGGTAGAGCGTGCCCTGGACCAGGAACTCCACGGCCGGGCCCTCGTCGGCGACGATCTCGGCCTGGGCCTGCTCGAAGACCCGGATGAACTCGCGGCCGATGATCTTCCGCTTCTCCTCGGGGTCCGAGACGCCCTTGAGCGCGGCCAGGAACCGCTCCGACGCGTCGACGACCTTCAGCTGGACGCCGGTCGCGGCCACGAAGTCCTTCTCGACCTGCTCGGTCTCGCCCTTGCGCATCAGACCGTGGTCGACGTACACGCAGGTCAGCTGGGAGCCGATGGCCTTCTGGACGAGGGCCGCGGCGACGGCGGAGTCGACCCCGCCGGAGAGGCCGCAGATGGCGCGCCGGTCACCGACCTGCTCGCGGATGGCGGCGACCTGCTCCTCGATGACGTTGCCCGTGGTCCAGTCCGGGCTCAGGCCGGCACCCCGGTACAGGAAGTGCTCCAGCACCTGCTGCCCGTACGTGGAGTGCATGACCTCGGGGTGGTACTGGACGCCGTAGAGCTTCTTGGCGTCGTTCTCGAAGGCGGCGACCGGGACGATGTCCGTGGACGCCGTGACGGCGAAGCCCTCGGGGGCGGCGGAGCAGGCGTCGCCGTGCGACATCCACACCTCCTGCTCCTGAGGGGTGCCCTCGAAGAGGGTGGAGGCCGGCTTGGAGACGTGCAGTCCGGTGCGGCCGTACTCACGGGAGCCGGTGTTGTCCACCTGGCCGCCGAGGCTCTGAGCCATGAGCTGGAAGCCGTAGCACATGCCGAAGACCGGGACGCCGGCCTCGAAGAGTGCGCGGTCGACGACGGGAGCGCCCTCGGCGTACACGGACGAGGGGCCGCCGGAGAGGATGATCGCCGCCGGGTTCTTGGCGAGGATCTCCGCGACCGGCATGGTGCTCGGCACTATCTCGCTGTAGACCCGGGCCTCGCGGACGCGGCGGGCGATGAGCTGGGCGTACTGCGCGCCGAAATCGACGACCAGGACGGTGTCGGGCGCGTGGGCAGCGGAAGTCGCTGATGACACGAGGTGCCTTCCGGCGGTGGGGCGGAGTCTGGTGCCTCCCGATTCTACCGGGAGGCACGCGTTCCCCCTCCCCGCTCTTGCGGAGCTCACGCGGCGGCACCGCGCGACGACACCGCGCGACCGGGTCCGTCTCAGCATGCGATTCGGGTTGGACGGCCGGGAACCGCGCGGCATACTGGACCCATGCTCACGCACCCGACCTTCCTCTTTACCTATGGCGACCGGCCCACCGGCTGCCATGGTCGTGCTGCTTGAGTCACTGACGAGCAACTTCCCAGGCGCCCCGGGCCGACAAGGTCCGGGGCGCCTGGCGTTTCCGGACCACGGCACCCCGGGGCACACTCCGCACCGTCCGACGAGGAGCCCCCGCCATGACCACCGCCACCGAAGCCACGAGCACCGAAGCCACCACCGGCACCACCACGGCCGAAGCCGCGGACACCGAGAAGACCGGCGCCCGCACCACCGAGGCCGCCGACGTGATCACCGGTGCGCGCGGGCGGATCGACGCGCTCGACGACCGGATCATCGGCCTGGTCCAGGAACGGATGGCCGTGTCGGCCGTCATCCAGCGGGAACGGATCGCCTCCGGCGGCCGGCGCGTGAACCTCTCCCGCGAGATGGAGGTCCTCGGCCACTACAGGGACGCCCTGGGCAAGCCGGGCACCTCGCTCGCGATGACCCTGCTGGAGCTCTGCCGCGGCAGGATCTGACCCCGGGCCGACGGAACGCCCCACCCGCCGGACCAC
>NZ_LIRG01000193.1 GCF_001419695.1 Streptomyces prasinopilosus | reverse complement strand
CGCTGTGACGTGACCTTCGCGTAGTAGGCGAAGGTCACGTCACAGCGGACCCCGTACGTCCTGCCGTCCACGTCCCACGCCTCACCGTTGGTGCACCACGAAGGAAGGGCCAGCGCGCCGTGCGGTGCCACCTCGACGGACTGTGCGGGAACGGCTACGGCACCGAGGGCGAGGACGGCTCCCCCGAGTCCGACACCAAGAGCGGAACGAATGCGCACGATGTACTCCTTCTCAGCCGCTTGCGGATCCGGTCGGGGAGTCCCCGGCCGACGGCCTCAAGAATGGCAAGGACGAAGGAGGAGGAAAGCGGATAAAACTGTCCCGGACAGGGCGTGGACTGTCCGGCCTGGTCGGGGCCCTGTCCGGGAAGCGTCCGGGACAGGTCCGCCGCGGCGAATGCCGGTTCCACCGCGGCGGAGCCCCTGCGGTGACCGCCGCGCCCCGCGACGGGCCGCCCCGGCCGCCGGGCGAGGCGCACGCATGTACTGCGGCGGCATCGGAGGGGTGGGGTGGGCGTGACGATCGGGCCGGTGGCCGGACTCGGGGACGAGTGCGCGCTCCGGCCGCCCCGCACCCGGATCGTGGTGCCCCTGTCCGCCCCGCCGCCGCACCCACACGTTGACGGTGAGAACGTCCTCGTCCCCCTCGCGCCACCGCAGCCACCGAGGTGGAACTCGTGATGTCGCCGGGTTGCTCAGGCAGGTCCGACGACCGGGCCGTCTGCCGCCGTCCCCCTCCGTCTCCCGCGCTCCCCCCCCCCGCTGTCACGCAGCGCCCCGGTCACGCCGATCCGTGTCACAGCCGCAGGAGACCGAACGGGACTTCCCGCCACAGCGCCCGTACGGCGGAGACGGCGTCGTCGGCCAGGTGGTCGTCCGGAACCGCCCAGACCTTCACCGGGGTGGCGTCGGCGGTGACCGGAGGCCAGCCGGGATCGCCGCAGGCCGCGAAGTCGGCCCAGGCACGGAGCATGCGCCCGGACAGGGCCCGGTCCTGTTCGTCGGGGGCACCGCCGATGAGGAAGGCGGCGCCCTCCGCGTCCAGGTTGCCGAACGCGAAGGGCACGTCCGCGGTGTGCCAGGGCCTCGCCTCGCGCCCCGGAGCGACGCGCCTGCGGGCGAAACGGGAGAGGTACGCCCGGCCGCCGGCTCGCGCATGGCACTCGGCGAACCGGCTGCCGTACTCGCCGAACACCGCGTCCCCGAAGAGAGCGAGGTACCGGTCCAGGACCGGAGCGCCGGGCATCAGCGCGCGGTAACCGTCGACCAACCGGGAGGGAACCCCCAACGCCCTGACGAAATCCAAGAGTTCCCTCTCCGAGGAGACCTCCCGCACCCCTGCGACCTCATGCAGGAACCAGTACTCCTCCAGGGCGTGGCACACCAGGAGATCCACGTCGCGCGAGGTGCCGGCCGCCGCCGCGGTGAGAGGATCCACGGGCAGCACCTCGCCGTCGACGACGGGCTGGAAGAGCACCGGGTCGAATGCCTGGATCGCCACCACGGGGTCGTCGGCGCACTGGTGCGCGACCTTGTCGGAGGCGGCCACCAGGTCCCGCGGCGAGGCGGAGAGCAGCCCGTCGCCCGTCGGGGCCACCCCGGCCTCGGCCGCGATCCTCGCGGAGGCCGCCGCGGCGGCCCCGACCGTGAAGAAGCCGTGCGGCACGCTGTGGGCGACGGCCCGCTGGAACAACCCGCGCGCCTGCTCCATGGCCATCAGGCAGGCGACCGACCCCGCACCCGCGGAGTGCCCGGCGACCGTGACCCGGCCGGGATCACCGCCGAACGCGGCGATGTTCTCCCGGACCCAGCGCAGAGCGGCCACCTGGTCGAGCAGCCCGCGGTTGTCGGGACAACCCGGTACGTGGCCGAAGCCCTCGAAACCGACCCGGTAGTTGCAGCTCACCACGGCCACCCCGGCACGGGCGAGCGCGGCGCCGTCGAAGTCGGGCTGGGCGGAGGAACCGAAGGTGTACGCGCCGCCGTGGATCCAGAACAGCACCGGAAGCGGCCCTTCGCCCGGCTGTCGCCGCACCCACACGTTGAGGGTGAGAACGTCCTCGTCCCCCTCGCGCCACCTCGGCGCACCGGGCAACTCCGCCGACTGCGGCGCGACGGGCCCGAAAGCCGTGCAGTCCCGCGGCCCGCTCCAGCCGCGAACGGGCTGGGGCTCGCGGAAACGGCGGGGGCCGAAGGGCGCGGCGGCGTACGGCACCCCGAGGACGGCCACCACACCGTCGGCCGGCGGCCGGCCACGCACCGGCCCGTTCGCCGTCCGGAACTCCGACCCCGCCCGTGAAGCTGTGTCCCTCATGCGCCACCAGCCTTCCACGGCCCTCCGCGGCACCGCGAGCGACTTGTCGGTCCCGGAGAGGGGGAACCGTGGCCCTACCCGGGAGGGTTGCGGGTCAGGGACCCCACGAACGCGCTCCACGCACCGGCCCGCACACGCACCACCGGTCCCTCCGCCCGCTTCGAGTCACGTATGAGCGCGCCGTGGGCGGAGTGCGCGCATTCCACGCACTCGGTGGCATTGCCTCCGCTGTACGACGACTTGAACCACTGTGGCCTGAGGACGGGCTGGCGGGCGGCGGACATTCACAGCTCCTTGCGCGCGTGATGGATCAGGGCGGAGGAAGCCTCCATGTCCAACGCTTGTGCGCGGAGGTACTCGAACGCAAGTCTGTATCGCTCCAGTTCTTCTTCCTGCTCCAGGAAGAGCGAACCGGTGTGGAAGTCGACGTAGACCACGTCGAGAGCCGCCTCGGTTCCCCCGAGGATGACGAAGCTGCCGAGCGCCGCGGAGTGGGCGCCCTTCGAGAACGGCAGCACCTGAAGCGTGATATGCGGGGACTCGTTCGCTTCGAGCAGCCGACTGAGCTGCTCCTTCATGGTCTCCGGTGCTCCGACGACCCGGCGGATCACAGACTCGTCGAGGATCGCCCACAGGCGAGGTGGTTTCGGCCGGGTGAGGATCTCCTGCCGTTTCATCCGGATGTCCACCAGCCGTTCGATCTCGGCCGACTCCAAGGGAATCTCGTTGGCCTTCTGCAGGGCGGTGCTGTAGGCGCGGGTCTGGAGGAGACCGGGGACGTAGACGCAAGAGAAGTGGTCCTCGCGTACGGCCTCGTCCTCCAGCGTGAGCAGCAGGTTCATGCTCTCGGGGATGGAGTCGGCGAACGAACTCCACCAGCCTTGCTGCTTGGCGTTTTTGGCCAGCCTGACGACAGCCTCTCGCTCGGCTTCCGTGGCTTCGTACTCACGGCACAACGCATCGACGACGATCCACTTCACCGGGCCCGCCTGGGTCTCGTACCGGCTGACCGTCGCCTTTGACACACCGACCAGCCGCCCGGCCTCCTCGAGAGTCATCCCCTTGCGGGCGCGCAACTTGCGCAGCATCGCACCTAGTTGACGGCGGCGCGTGGTGGTTCTGACGGGCATGGGACTCCTCTGCGCGTAACCCGGGCAGCCGCTCGGGGCTTGAACAGGCTAGGCAGCGCGGCGGTTGGCCCACTACGGGATTCACCCGATAGAGGCTCGTGAGAAGTTACATAACGAGACTTCTCTGTGTCATTCTCGCATCCGGAACGCTACGCAATGCAGTCGTACGAATACGGCGGGCGCAGCAGAGCGTGGCTGGGAGGGAGGAGTGCCCATGCCTGGTATCGAGACCGGGGAACACCAGCACCGCTGTGTCCTGCCCTTTGTGGCGCTGCCGACGGAGGTGCGGCTGCTGCGCAGGGCCGCTGCCGCACAGCTGGACCAGTGGGGTATGCCCGCAGCCGGCGATGAGGCCAGCCTTCTTGTCACGGAACTGGCGACGAACGTCATCAAGCATGTCGGTGAGGGCACATTGGCCACTCTGATCCTGGAGTGGAAGCGCGAGCGGCTGCGCGTTGAGATGCACGACAAGAGCGGCGCGTTCCCTGTCCCGCGCGATGCCGGCTATGACGCGGAGGGCGGCCGGGGACTGCACCTGATCGCAACCATGGCAGCTGACTGGGGGACCGTCATCACAGCCCTTGGCAAGACGGTCTGGTGTGAGATCGAGCTGGGATCCGAGGCTACGTGCCGCCGCGTGGAGCGTGCTGTCGAGGCGCTGGAGGGTTATCGCGGGAACGGTGGCGGCCTTCTGGAGGGCCGACGGCGCGAAGCGGCTTTGGAGGAGTCGGCGATCGAGCTGATCGCCGACTTGCTGCACTGGACCTCCGCGCGCGGCCTGGACCCGGACGATGTGCTGGACCGAGCCCAGATGCACTATGAAGCGGAAGTCGAGGCCGCTTAGCTTGTTCTTTATCTTCCGTCCGCGTGGTAGGGCAGGGACGGAAGATTCCAGACGGCGTCTGACCAGCTGACAATTTTTCGAAGTTCGCGGGCGCTTCGTGGCGATACAGCCTGCATCACGGTGTCGAGGAGGGGTCGGGCTTCGAGAGGGCTGCCGCAGCAGTACCAGTGCACACTGCCCCATTCTTAGTCGTGCCACAGAACACGCTCGGGTTGGTGGACGTAGTCCTTCCATAGGCCCACCGCCGTGCTGACGTCGCCCGGCTGCAGATAGTTGCGGGTGTGCTCGAGGCGGATGATCTCGGACAGTGCACGCGAAGACAGGCCGTCGATGACTGGCTTTGCACCCATTGCCCGGTGGCTGCTAGGGGAGCCGACGTGGATCTGTCTTGGCCGTCTACGCGGCATGGACCTTTCGGTTCGTCGTCATGCGGTACATGGTGCCATGGTCTCGAACGGATTCACTCGCATGGGGATTCGCCGGACGTGGGGTCGGCCTTCGTCTGATCTTGCGCTCCGGCCAAGGTGCACATGACCAAGACGAAGGCCATGAGGGTGAGTCTGCTGCCTGATGTTGTCCGGAGGGCGGCATTCGCGGAGGCGTCACGCTTCTGGGGTGAGTTCTATGAGTTTCTGATCGCTTGGTACGACGGGTTGTTCGAGCTGGTGGACGCGGTGCTGTGTGCGGACGGTGCGGTGAAGTAGACGCTGCTGCCCAAGCATCGTCTTGGGTGCGGAGCGAGGTGCGGCGGTCTCAAACGGTTGAGGGTCATGTTGGCCAGCACGTCGATGCATTGACGCTGGAGCGGGCCATCTATGGCGGCGGTCAGCGAACCGCATCAGGGAACGACTCGGCGATGATCTTGACGAGTTCGCGGGCGCCCTCGGCGTCGAGTTGGATGCTCTGGCTGATCTTGTCGAGGATCTTGCGGTCAGTGGATCCGTAGGTGTCTAGCTGGAGGAGGCGACGGCCATCCGCTGTGAAGGTTCGGTAACCGCACATGACCGGACCGTGGACCTTCTGGGCGTTAGAGGAGACTGACTGAAATTCCTTGATCAAAGCCATGTCCATACTGTGCCAGGCTTCAGGGGAGTTGGCGAATGTGGGGGCAGGGAGAGGTCTCTAACTCCTTCAGGTTGCCTATGAGGTGTAGCGTGACCAGTTGGGTATTTTTTCTTAAATGTCCGCCTTGCTGATTTTCGCGCTGTTGCGGTGCCGTTGCGGCATCGTCATGAACCGCTCAGAACGTGTAAACATTTCGAATCGATGAAAATGGTGGGAGCCATGCGGTTTCATGATTCTCATTACGTAGGGCATGGGCTCCCTGCACCTATATTGCCGTGCTGTCTCCGTCTGCGGTGACTAGGTACCTCCTGTTACGAGACGACCCCAAGCGGTCGCGAACGTGTGACTGATTTCGGTGTTTCAGCAGATGGCGACGGTAGATCCAGCACGAGGCTGTGAATGCCACCACGCTGCGCAGCGGAACCAGCATCGTCTTCGTACGACCAAAAGGGGACACGGAGCAGTGTGGGGCAAGGCGCTTCCGCGCCTGCTTGACTGGCTTTGGCAGATGTAAGCGCGGTGCTCCGCCTCGCAGGCGAGGGCGGAGCACCGTGTGTGCTGGGGTCACTCGAAGATGTTCGGGACGGGGATGCGGTTGGTGCGGCGGTTAGCGTTCCACGCGGAGGCAACCGCCAAGTGGGCTGCCTTGAGGCGGCCCTTGGTGCCGTCGGCGCGAGTGTTGTTATTGGTGGCGATGGTCTGGATCTTGGCTTTGAAGGCAGTGGGGTCGCCCTGACGCTTGAGCTTCTGTGCCAACTCCTTGGGCTTCAGCTCGGGATGCTTGGACATCACCGTGGCGATGCCTCCGATAGTGACGGAGTGCCAGGTATCGGGGGAGCGGCCCCAGGCGTCCTCAGCGATGGTGAGTGACAGGTCCAGGATCTCGGGACCGTGCTCCATGACGATGCTGAGGATCCCCTTGATGCCGCGCACACTGTTGGCGGTGCTGCTGCCAACCTTGAGCTGGTGCTTCTCCAAGACGGTGTTGGTGTCCTGGAAGAGCGGGTGCCCGGCCAGCACACCGATCCTGAACTCGTCATTTGGGCCGACCTTCGAAGACTCCTTGTTCTTGATAATGAACAGGGACGCCTCGTTGGCCGTCGACAGGTTGAAGTGAACCTCGCAAGCGATGGTCTGGATGGCCTCGCGAACCTTCTCCGGTACCGTGACCTGCCCAGACAGAATAAGTTGGCAGGCGTAGACGCGGTGCATGCCGTCCACCGCGTACTGGCCATCCGCGCGCTGCGAGAGGATTGGCGTCCCAAGCGCGGTGGGGACCAGCTTCTCGGCGATGGTCTGCGCACGCGATTTGTTGAGGTTTCGCTGGGCGCGGGGATCGAACTTGATGGACCTCGGGTCGACCTGGACGTACTTGATCGGGTGGTCCGGGATGCCGTAGCTGTAGTCCTTGCCGGACATGGGCTTCTCCTTGTGTGTCAGCACCCCAGTGGGAGTGACGGCGACACATGTCAGCTCCCGAATGCGGAAGACGGCGACTAAGTGGTGATCAAGCTACCGGCAAACTAGGCCGTCTGAAGGCCAAGTTTCCTGATTGCGACACAGTGTAAACATGTTGGAGATATCGGCAGTTCCTCAGATTCCTATGACCGTGCCCTGCTGGTCAGTGTGAGGAGTTGTTTGTAGCGGCAGAGGGCTTCCAGGGCCCTCAAGCGTGCCCGGCCCAGCGGGTGAGCATCGCGGTGGCCTCGGTGCGGTCCGGGGTGGGGAGGGCGGCGATGGTGGTGTGGTGGTTGGCGTCGGGTACCCACAGGACGCGGGAGTCGTGGCGGCCGGGCGGGAAGGGCTCGGCGGTCGAGGGGTCCCGCGTCCCGTTGACGAACAGCAGGCGGGTGCCGCTGCGGCGGACCCAGCGGTCGATGTCCGGCATCGCGTCCGGGTCGAAGCGCAGGGGGATGTCGCGGGGGACGAAGGAGCGCGGTTCGATGGCGCCCGGGTGGCGCAGCAGACCGTCCAGGTGGGCGGTGGGGACGTCGAGGTAGCCCATCTCGGTGGCGAGCTGGTACCAGTACGGGATGTAGGCGCGGGCGGTGGTGTCGGCGTAGAGGGGCAGGCCCGCGACGTCGTCCAGCCAGGTGTACAGCTGGTCGGTGGTGGCGTCCGGGCCGGGAACGGCGGCGAGGTCCGCCGGGCTGCCGCCGTTCTGCCAGAACATGAAGGGGACGCGCAGGACGGCGATCTCGAACGCCTTGTCGGCGCTGCCGATGATGCGGAAGGTGTCCCCGGCGGCGGTCGTCGCGGCCTCGTAGCGGGCGACCAGTTCCGCGCGGTGCAGCAGGAGCCGGCGCTGGGCGGTCCTGATCGCCTCGCGGTCGGCGGCCGTGCCCACGGTCTCCAGGAAGTGGAGGTAGGCGGAGTCGTCGCGGTCGTCGACGTTGTTCGGGGCCGCGTAGGCCACGGTGCCGTCCACGTCGTGGGGGTGGAAGCGGCGGTGGTACACGCTCGCCATGCCGCCCTTGCTGCCGCCGGTGGAGATCCACGCACCTCGGTAGAGCCGGCGGAAGGTGCGGACGATGCGGTGGTGGTCGTCGGCGGCCTGGCGGATGGTCAGGTGGGAGTAGTCGTGTGCGCTGGGGAGTGAGGTGCCGAAGTAGCGGTGCTCGACGTGGAGCTGGTTGCCGCCGAGGAGGACGGTCGGTTCGGTGCGCCGGGGCGTGAACGAGGCCGCGTATCCGGTCGTGAACAGGACGGTGGGGCGTTCGGCGGACGTGTGGAGCAGGGTGAGGCGCTGCTCGAACGTGCCGGCCGAGGGGTCGGTGTGGTCGACCGGCTGGCGCAGGCCGAGCACGAAGAAGCGGTATCCCGGTTCGGCGCCCGGCCGTTCCTCCACGATCCGCACACCCGGCAGGGAGCGCAGACGTCGCACGATGCCGTCGTCGGCGACGGGTGCGGGAGGCGTCCCGGTCAGGGCGTGGGCCGGTGCGGACGCCATCGCGGCGAGACCGGCCGCCGAGGCCACCGAGGCGGTCGAGAGCAGCAGGCGTCGTCTCGTCCAGAGGTGCATCGGGTGTCCTTCCCTCGACGTCGGATGCCTCCAGTACAGATGCCGGTCACCGCGGGGAGATCCCGCGTGCGGGGGATCCGCTTCCCCCGCACGGGGGAGAGGGCGGGGCGGGCCGTTGCCTCGGCTGTTCGCCGCTCAGGCGCTTCGCGGGAGGTGTCGGTGTCGGCGTCGGCGTCGGCGTCGGCCAGGGTTCTTCGGGCTCCCGGCGGTGGGGAACGCGAAGCGGAGTCGCGCGGTGCGACGCGCGGGCCGAGGAGGGCGCGAGGGGCCGGGTGCCGATGCGGGCAGCCGGTCCCGTGACGGGGGCCGGATAACGAAGCCGTAACGGGGCGGGACGGCCCGGGCACCGGCCGCTCCTTACGGGTGACCCACCCTCCCCAGAGAGAACCGGAGCTTCCCCGATGTCCCAGCACCGCGCACCACACGGCAGGGCCCGCACGACATCCGGCCGTTCGCATGCGAAGTCCGGCGGTCCGCGCACCCGGCTCATCGCGGCGTCCGGTGTCCTCCTCGCGCTGGGCGGAGCGTTCGCGCTGACGTCGCAGAGCGGCCCGGACGACACCGGTGCCGCGGCGTCCGGGAAGCCGCAGGGGCAGCAGTCCGTCGGCGACCGTGCCGCCGAGGGGAACGACACGCGCGTCCGGGCGGCGCGTGCGGAGGAGGAGGCCGCGGAAGCGGGCGAGCGGTTGATGGACGAGGAAGAGCGGAGCGCCCGCGCACAGGCCGCGAAGACGGCGCGCGAGAACCGGTGGGAGGCCGAGCGGAAGAGCGAGGCCGCGGCGCAGGAGGCGCGGGCGAAGGCGGACCGGGAGAAGCAGCGCCAGGACAAGGAGGAGAAGGAGAAGGAGGGGCAGGCGGGGGCCGCGGCGAGCAACGGCGGCTCCGGCTCCGGCTCCGGTTCCGGCTCTGGCTCCGGTTCCGGCGGCTCGTCCTCCGCCGGTATGTCCGCCGACGAGCACCGGCTCATCTCCCTGCTCAACGCGCGCCGCGCCGCCCTGGGGCTCCCGCCCGTCGAGGCGAGCGCCGATCTGGCCGGACAGGCCGAGGAGTGCTCCGCGCGCAGCCTCGCGAAGGGCGCCCTCGAGCACTGCGGCCACGAGGTTCTCTTCATGGGCGGCAGCGGCAACACGCCCGAGGCGATGATCGAGGCGTGGTTCAACAGTCCCGGCCACAAGACCGCACTCACCTACGGAAGTTCCTCCAAGGCCGGTGCGGCGATCGTCACGGACAGCGCCGGCCGGCTCGTCGCCGCCATCAACATCGACTACTGAACGGCCCCCTGCCGGACCGCCGCACGGCTCCCTGCCGGACCGCCGCACGGCTCCCTGCCGGACCGCCGCACCGCCCCGGCCGGACCGTCACGCCACGGTCGAGGGCGGGACGGCGTTCCGCGCTCTCCCCGAGTCGTCACGGCGTCGGGCCCCTGCCGGGCGGTCGGCGCCGCGTTCACCAGGGATTTCGGCGTGCAGGGGGCCGACGGCCGTGCGGTGGACGGGTGTTAGGATCCGGCGACTTGGCGGGGGGAGGACGGCCGGGGGCCCTCGGGGCGGCCGTTCGCCGACTGGGGTGCACGTGATGCGTTGTACGTCCTTCCCCGTGCCTTCTGTTGTTCTCCGGGGAGGATCCGCGTGACCAAGCGCGCGCTCATACGTGTCAGCATCGCCGCCACCGCGTCGTTCGCGATGGCCCTGGGTGCCGGGCCGCTGGTCCCGCTCGCCCACGCCGGGCCGTCCGCGGAGGTCGTCGTCCCGGCGGCCACCTCCCTGGTGCCGAGGTCGTCCGTCCTGAGCGCGGGCCCCACGGGGTTCCTGCGCCACGAGCCGGGCCGCGGCCACCTGTGGACCACCTACGAGGGCGTGGACACGGTGGTCGACGCCGCTGCCACCGAGACGCGGGGGCAGCTGGTGTTCGGCGCCGGTTCGGACGTCGTGGCCCGGCACGACGACGCCGCCGGGACGGTGACGCTGCGGAACATGGCGACCGGGGAGACCGGCGTCGTCCCCCTCCCCGCCGGCCGCCACACCTACCGGGGCACGCTCGGCTCCACCGTCGTGACCACCGCGCCGTCGGACGGCGAGAAGTGGCACCTGCTCGACCTCCGGGACGGCGCGGTGCGCCACCGCGCCGTGGCGGACACCCCGTCGGGCATCACCGCGGTCCTCACGAGCAACGCCCCCGTGGGCGACGCCCACGGCATGCTGGTGCAGTACCGGGTCGACGGCCGGGTGGAGACCGGCTGGCTCGACACGGACGGGGCCCGGCTGGTCCGGCTGCCGCACCACACCGCCTTCGGCGACTCGCGCGTGGTCCTCACCTCCACGCACCTGCTGTCGTGGCAGGACTCCGTCGTCTCCGTGTACTCCCGGCAGGACCTGACCGCCGCTCCCCGCACGGTGCCGCTGCCGGGCGAGGGCCGGCTGCTGGGCATGGTCGGCGACACCCTCCTCGTGACCCGCCACGACCCCGCGCTGGGCCGCAGGGACGGGAGCCTGCCCGTCTGGCGCGTCGAGATGGTGGGCCCGGACGGCTCGGCGCGCGGGACACTGCTGGACAGGGCGCTGAACATCCCCGCCGTCCCCGCCCCCGGCGGCGGACTCCTGGTGGCCGCCGGCCCCGACACCGCGGACTGGGGCGTGAACCTGGTCCGGGCCGGCTCCGGCGGTTCCCCCACCGTCCGGCGGGTCGCCCACTCCGAGGCGGTCTCCCTGACCAACACGGTGCAGGCCCTGAGCCTGACGCAGGGCCGGCTGACGACCATGGAACGCGACCGCTCGCGCGACCGGAGCGGCCTGTACGGCCGGACGGTCACCGTCGGCGCCACCGGCTCCCTCACCTTCGGACGGCACACCGACCGGGGACCCGTCCCCGCCGAGTACGAACAGTGCGGGTGGCAGGACTGCCTGAGGATGCTCGACACCGGCGACGGGCGGACGGTCTTCTGGGGCCGGCAGGGCGCCGAGGGGGCCTCCCCCCAGCCCCGCGTGGTCGCGGCGGGGGCGTCCCTGCCCGGCACGCCGCTCGACGCGTCCCGGACGTACGACCTGGTGAGCGAGGCCGCGGGCCGCTTCGTCGCCCTGCGCACCCGCGGGGGCGGCACCCCGGGCGCGCAGACCGCGGTCGTCGACCTCGACACCGGCAGGACGGTGCTGACCGTGCCGGAGCAGGCCGAGGCCCTGTGGGGCACCACCTTGTGGGTCAGGGACGGCAACGACAGCGTGGTCCCGGTCGACCTGCTCACCGGGAAGCGCGGCGAGTCCGTGTGGTTCGGCCGCGGCTGCCTCCTGGAGGACCTGCAGGCGGTCCGGGAGTGGCTGCTGTGGTCCTGCGTGGGCTCCGCCGAGGGCCAGGGCGTCCACAACACCGCCACGGGGAAGAAGCTGACCCTCAGGAGCGGGTCCGGGTCCTATGAGCGCGCGGTGCTCGGCGACGGCTTCGTCGTGACCGTCGACCAGGGCAAGCTCCGGGTGAACGACGTCCGCGGCGGGACGGCCGTGTCGCACACGCTGGAGTCCTCCACCGCCTGGAACCCCTGGGACGTCGACCCCCACACCGGCCTGATCGCCCACACCGACGACAAGGACAACATCCAGCTCGTGTCCGCCGGCGTCCCCGGGTCGCCGCTCGAGCAGACGGACACGGTCGTCACCGGGTCGGCGAACGTCAAGGGCGGCGCGGCGCCGTGGCGGCCGAAGTGGTGGCTGTCCAGGCCCGCCGCCTCCTGGAAGCTCGCGCTCCGGCACAAGCCGACCGGGAAGACGGTGCGCACCCTCTCCGGCGGCGAGGTGCGCGGCGCGGTGACGGCGTCCTGGAACGGCAAGGACACCTCCGGCCGGCTCGTCCCCAACGGCACCTACACCTGGACGCTGACCGCGGCCCCCGCCGACGGCCAGGGCGCCGCGCTGACCGGGACCGGGACGGTGAAGGTCTCCGGCGCCGCGGCGGTGGCGCGCGACCACGCCGGATCGGACGGCTTCGGCGACCTGCTCACCCTGAACTCCGCCGGTGCCCTCACCTTCCAGCAGGGCAGCGGCCAGGGCACCTTCTCCGGGAAGGTGAGCGGCAGCGGCTGGGCGACGAGCGTGAAGGCGGTGCCGCTCGGCGACCTCGACGGCGACCGCTGCAACGACACCCTGGTCCGGTTCAGCAGCGGGACGGTGCGCCTGTACCGGCCCACCTGCGGAACGGCGCTCAAGCCGGCCACGCCGTACACGACGATCTCGACGGGCAGCGGCTGGAAGCAGTACGACGTCCTGACCGCACCCGGCGACGTCACCCAGGACGGCCGCCCGGACCTGATCGTCCGCAACGCCTCCACCGGCACGGTCTACCTGTACAAGGGCACCGGTACGGGCAAGCTGTCGTCCCGCGTGAAGCTCTACGACGACTGGAAGACGTACAAGAAGATCGTCGGGGCCGGTGACCTCAACGGCGACGGCGTCGGCGACCTGCTCGCCCAGGACAAGGCGAACAACCTGTACCGGTACACCGGCACCGGC
>NZ_LIRG01000192.1 GCF_001419695.1 Streptomyces prasinopilosus | reverse complement strand
CGCGACGCCCTGCGCCGGGCCCGTACCGCCCGGCGCAGGGCGTCGCGGGCCACGTCGCCGGGGCGTTGTTCCCGGGCGCCCGCGGGTGTCCCGTCCTCCTCCGCGTCCGGCACCGGCTCGGCGCCCGCGCGCCTGCGGGCCGCCCGCAGCGCCTCCCGGGCCTCGTCGGACGGGCGGGGGGTCATGACGTCCTCCGCAGGGAGACCAGGTCGGACAGTTCGCGGTCGGACAGTTCCGTGAGGGCCGACTCGCCGGAGCCGAGGACCGCGTCGGCGAGGGCCCGCTTGGCCTCGAGCATCTCGGCGATGCGGTCCTCGACCGTGCCCTCGGCGATCAGGCGGTGCACCTGGACCGGCTGGGTCTGGCCGATGCGGTAGGCGCGGTCGGTGGCCTGCTCCTCGACCGCCGGGTTCCACCAGCGGTCGAAGTGGACGACGTGGCCCGCGCGGGTGAGGTTCAGGCCGGTGCCCGCCGCCTTCAGGGACAGGACCAGGACGGGGGTCGCGCCGCTCTGGAAGCGGTCCACCATGCGCTCCCGCTCCGGTACCGGCGTACCGCCGTGGAGGAGGTCGACCGGTACCGCGCGCTCGGTCAGATGGGCGGTGATCAGCCGGGCCATGCCGACGTACTGCGTGAAGACCAGGGCCGATCCGTCCTCGGCCAGGAGGGTGTCCAGCAGTTCGTCCAGCAGGGCGAGTTTGCCGGAGCGGGCCGCGAGACGGCCGTCGGGCCGCGCGTGCTCGTCCTTGAGGTAGAGCGCCGGGTGGTCGCAGATCTGTTTCAGTGCGGTCAGCAGCTTCAGCACCAGGCCCCGGCGGCCCATGCCCCGGGCGGTCTCGATGGCGAGCATCGACTCGCGCACCACCGCCTCGTAGAGGGCGGCCTGTTCGCGGGTGAGCGGGACGGGGTGGTCCGTCTCGGTCTTGGGCGGGAGTTCGGGCACGATGCCCGGGTCGGACTTCCTGCGCCGCAGGAGGAAGGGCCGCACCAGGCGGGAGAGCCGCTCGACGGCCTCGTCGTCCTCGCCGGCCTCCACCGCGCGGGCGTGCCGGGCCCGGAAGGACGTGAGGGGGCCGAGGAGTCCCGGGGTCGTCCAGTCGAGGAGGGCCCACAGCTCGGAGAGGTTGTTCTCGACGGGGGTGCCGGTGAGGGCCACGCGCGCGGGGGCCGGGATGGTGCGCAGGGCCTTCGCCGTGGCCGAGTGCGGGTTCTTGACGTGCTGCGCCTCGTCGGCGACGACCATGCCCCAGCGCCGCGCGGCCAGCGCCGGGGCGGCCGAGCGCATGGTGCCGTAGGTGGTGAGGACGAAGCCGCCGGCCAGGTCCTCCAGGGTGCGGTCCGGGCCGTGGAAGCGGCGCACGGCCACGCCGGGGGCGAACCGGGTGATCTCCCGCTGCCAGTTGCCGAGCAGGGAGGCGGGGCAGACGACCAGGGTCGGCTCGGCGCGGTCCCGTTTCAGGTGCAGCGCGATGAGGGTGATCGTCTTGCCGAGGCCCATGTCGTCGGCGAGGCAGCCGCCGAGGCCGAGGGAGGTCATGAGGTCGAGCCAGGCCAGGCCCCGCAGCTGGTAGTCGCGCAGGGTGGCGTCGAGCCCGGGGGGCGGGTCGGCGGGCCGGACGCCGGCGGTGAGGCGGTCCCGGAGGACGGCGAGGGCGCCGACGGGCACCGCCTCGACGGTCTCGCCGTCGGCCTCCGCGGTGCCGGTGAGGGCGGCGGACAGCGCGTCGACGGGGTCGAGCAGGCCCAGTTCCCGTTTGCGGGCCTTGCGGACGAGGGCCGGGTCGACCAGCACCCACCGGTCGCGCAGCCGGACGACGGGGCGGTGGGCCTCGGCCAGGGCGTCCATCTCGGCCTCGGTGAGCGGGTCGCCGCCGAGGGCGATCTGCCAGCCGAAGCGCAGCAGGTCCTCGCTCTGGAGGAAGCCGCTCCCGTCGGTCGCCGATCCGGGGGCCGGCCGGACCACCGCCGTCGCGGTGAGGTCCTGGGCCAGGTCCCGGGGCCAGTGCACGGCGACACCGGCCGCGGCGAGGCGGGTGGCGGCGACACCGAGCAGGTCGTTCAGCTCGTCCTCGGACAGCGCCAGGACGTCGGGGACGTCCTGGTCGGAGAGCCGCTCCAGCGGGGGCCAGACGCGGGCGGCCCGGCGGACGGCGAGGGCGGCGTCCACGCGGGCGCGGGGGCCGAACGCGTGGTCCGCCGTCCCCGCCCACAGGGCTGCCGCGTCGGCGACGAGGGTGGGGTCGGCGAGGCTGTGCACCTGGACGACCGCCGCACCCGCACCGCGCGCGCCGGTGCCTCCCGCCCCCTCGTCGGCGCCGTCGAACAGGTCGTACGCGGAGAGGTCGAGGCGGAGCGAGACGCGCACGCCGGCGTCCATGCCGGCGGCGACCTCGGCGGCCCAGTCCCGGGCGCCGGGCAGCCGCTGGGCCGTGCGGGCGGCGAACGGCAGCCCCGAGGCGTACGGTGCGGCCGGGGTGCGGGGCAGGGTGTCCGCGACCGCGTCCAGGAAGGCGCGGACCAGGGCTTCCGGCTGCGGCAGCCGGAGCGGGCCGGGGCCGGGCAGCGGGACGGCGTGGCCCTCGAAGGGCAGGGCCGCGGCCACCGCGCGCAGGTGCGCCACGTCGTCCGGGTCGAGGGGCCCCGCCCGCCAGGCGTCGTGGCCGGTGGCCGTCAGGCCGGGCAGCAGCCGGCCGCGCGCCGTGAGCCGCAGGGCGTGCAGGGCGGCGGCGCCCCAGCAGGCGGTGGCGGGGTGCGCCGCGGGGTCGTGCCGGGCGCGGACCAGCAGGGGCAGGGCCTCGTCGAGGGGGAGGGAGAACGCGGTGACCGTCCGCCGCCGGACCCCGTCGCCGTGCGGGCGGGTGACGGTGAGCCGTGTGCGCGGGGCGTGCTCCGGCGCGGCGTCGGCGGGGCCGCTGTGGGGGTCGTAGAAGGCGACGCGTCCGTCGCGCGGCAGGGCCGACGGCAGGAAGACGGCGGCGAGACCGGCGGGGACCTCCGCGGCGGCGTGCGCGACCACCGCGTCCGCCGGGCCGCTCTCCTCCGTGCCCGTCCCGGCCGTGTGCCGCTCGGCCGTCACGGTCCTCTCGCTCACGCGCCCCGTCACCTCCCGCCCGTCCCCGTGCGTGCCCACCCGTGTCGTGGGACCGTTCGCCCCCGACTCTACGGGCGGGCACCGACAACCGGTTCCGCGGCCGGACCCGGCCGGTCCGGTTCACCGGCCGGGAGCGGAAGCGCGGGTCAGGGGACCGTCCGGGAGACGACGTACACCCTGGGGAAGCCCGGCTTGCCCTCGTTGACGACGACGTCGTGCGTGGGCGCGGGGTTCTCCTGTTCGTTGACCAGGCCGGACCAGATGCCGGGGCGGTCGAACTTCCAGCCGGTGACGTCCCGGTCGCGTTCGCCGATGGTGAAGTCGTCCCGCTTCAGGTCGTCCCGCTGCACGCCCATGGCGGTGAGGAAGGCGCTCAGGCCGGCGTCGGTGGTCTCGAACTCGACGTACAGACGGCTGGTCTTCCAGTTGTTCGTCTCGTAGGTGGCCACCCACCAGGCGGGGTGCGGGATCGGCACCTGGTAGAGGCGGCGCTGCACCTTCGACGGCCAGCCCTGGGTCAGGCCGTTCGCCGAGTACCGGGCCTCCTTGTCCTTGCCGCTGGCCCGGCTCTGGTTCGCGGAGATCACCAGGTATCCGGCCGGGACACCGATGAGCAGCACGATGATCAGCAGGGTGAGCGCCCTGCGGCGGATCATGCGCCCGCGGCCCTCGGGCGGGCGCATGATCCGCCGCGGCGGCCTGTCCGGTGGGGGGCGTCGCCCGTCACGGCGTCTCCTGGGCGGTTCGGCCGGCCTCCGCGTAGCGCTCGTAGCGCTCGTAGCGCTCGACCCGCCGGCGCTTGGCGCGGCGGAAGCGGCGGGCGACCAGGCGGGCGAGGTCGGCGGCGCCGACCATGCCCGCCTCGGGGCCGAGCTGGGCACGGACGATGTGCGCCTCGGGGCGGTAGCCGCGGCCGGTGAGGTGCCGCTTGAACGCGTCCCGCGCGGGGCCGATCAGCAGGTCGTCGGCGGCCGAGACCCCGCCGCCGATGACGAAGCAGGAGGGGTCGAGGGCGGCGGCGAGGTTGGCGATGCCGACGCCGAGCCACTGGCCGATGTCCTGGAGGAGCTCGATGCACATGGCGTCGCCCTCACGGGCCAGCTCGGTGATCATCGGGCCGCTGATCTCGGCGACGTTCCCTTTGACGTGCTCGATGATCCCGTAGGCGACCGGCGAGTCGGCGGCGGCCAGTTCGCGGGCCTCGCGGACCAGTGCGTTGCCGGAGCTGTACTGCTCCCAGCAGCCGCGGTTGCCGCAGGGGCAGCGGTGTCCGCCGGGGACGACCTGCATGTGGCCGAACTCTCCGGCGACGCCGTACTTGCCGCGTTTGACCTGGCCGTCCTCGAGGATCGCGCCGCCGATGCCGGTGCCCAGCGTGATCATGACGAGGTGGTCCTCGCCGCGTCCCGCGCCGAAGCGCCACTCGGCCCAGGCGGCGGAGTTGGCGTCGTTGTCGACCAGGACGGGGACGGCGAGCCGGCCGGCGAGCCGGTCGCGCAGCGGTTCGTTGCGCCACGACAGGTGGGGGGCGAACAGCACGCGGTTGCGGTCGGCGTCGACCCAGCCGGCCGCGCCGATGCCGACGGCGTGCACGTCGTGCCGGTCGGACAGGTCAAGCACCAGCTCGACGATGGTGTCCTCGACGACTTTCGGGCTCTTGGACTTGTCCGGGGTCTCCGTGCGGAGCCGTTCCAGGATGTTGCCGTCGGCGTCGACGACGCCCGCCATCACCTTCGTGCCGCCGATGTCGATGCCGACGGTCGGCACGCGCGGTGCCGACAGGTGCGAGCGGCGTTCCCGGGTGCCGACCGTGCGGAGCACGGGAGCACGGCGGGAGCCGATGGGGGCGGCGCCCGCCCGGGCGGAGGTCAGTGCCCTGGGGAGTGTGAGGTCGCGGTAGGTGCTCATCGTCGCCGATTCTGCCTCACGGTGACCCCGGTCGGCGTACTCGGGAGCGAAGCGGGCACGTGACGCACGCCGCCTCCGGGTCGCTCCCCGGGGCTCCCCCGGGACCTCCCGAGGGCTCCCTAACGGCTCTCCCCCGCGCTCCGGCGCGACGTCCCCGACGGCTCCCCTCCCCGGCTCTCCGGCGCGGCGTCCCCGGGGGGCGCCCCTCGCGTTCCGGCACTCCGCCCCGCGCACCGGTCACATTGTCCGGACAAATTGACGGAGATCGCCCGGAGCGCCGCGGGTCACCCGGGGTTCACCGGGACTTCAGGGCCGGGAAAGGAGGCCCGGGGCCGGGACGTCACGACCGTACGAGCAACTGGAACTCGAACGAGTAGCGGTCGGGCCGGTAGGTGTGGGTGCCGAACTCGACGGTGCGACCGGTGTCGTCGAAGGTCACGCGCTGCATGGTGAGCAGGGGGGCGCCCCGCTCCTCGCCGAGCCGCTCCGCCTCCGTGGCCCCGGCGGCACGGGCGCCGATGGTCTGGCGGGCGCTGTGCAGGGTGATCCCGGCCGCCCGCATCAGCCGGTACAGGCCGGTGGCCTCCAGCTGGCCGGTGTCCAGGTCGAGCAGCCCGGGGGGCAGGTAGTTGGTCATGTACGCCATCGGCTCCCCGTGCGCGAGCCGCAGCCGCTCGACGCGGTGCACGTCGCTCCCCTCGGCCACCCCGAGGGCGGCGGCGACCTCGGGAGAGACCGGGACGACCGTGTTGACCAGTACTTTCGTGGCGGGGCGATGACCGGCGGACTCCAGGTCGTCGTAGAGGCTGCTGAGCTCCAGGGGCCGCTTGACCTGACTGTGCACCACCTGGGTGCCGACCCCGCGCCGCCGCACGAGCAGGCCCTTGTCGACGAGGGACTGGATGGCCTGGCGGACGGTCGGGCGGGACAGGCCGAGGCGCCCGGCCAGCTCGATCTCGTTGCCCAGCAGGCTCCCCGGGGTCAGTCTGCCGTGCTCGATGGCGGCTTCCAGCTGCTGGGACAGCTGGAAGTACAGCGGCACGGGGGAGCCGCGGTCCACACTCAGCTCCAACTGCACGGTCGGGTCCACTCCTGGTTTGGGCACGGCCCGAGCGTAGCTCCGTGCGGGGTGGACGGGAAGTGGCATAGTCCCATTGTCCGGACATGCGGATTGACAGGGAGGGGCGCGGACCGCAGTTTGTTCCCATGCGCATCGGGGTCATCGGTACGGGCCGCATCGGCACCATTCACGCCCACACACTCAGCAGGCACCGCGACGTCGGGTCCCTGATCCTCACGGATGCCGACCCCGGCAGGGCACAGGCCCTCGCCCACCGGCTCGGTGAGACGGCGGCGCCCGGGGTGGACGAGATCTACACCTGGGGGGTGGACGCCCTGGTGATCACCACGGCCACGTCCGCCCACGCCGAGCTCATCGGCCGGGCGGCCCGTGCGGGGCTGCCGGTGTTCTGCGAGAAGCCCATCGCCCTCGACCTCGCGGGCACGTTACAGGCGGTCGCGGAGGTCGAGGCGGCCGGAACGGTTCTGCAGATGGGCTTCCAGCGCCGGTTCGACCCCGGCTACACCGGCGCGCGGGAGGCGGTGCGGGCGGGCCGGCTGGGCCGGCTGCACACCGTACGGGCCGTGAGCGGCGACCCCGGGCCGCCGCCGGCCGGGTACCTGCCGCAGTCCGGCGGGCTGTACCGGGACACGCTGATCCACGACTTCGACATCGTGCGCTGGGTGACCGGCCGGGAGATCACGGACGTCTACGCCGCCGGGTCCGACGCCGGGCCGGCGATGTTCCGCGAGGCGGACGACGTGGACACCGGTGCGGTGCTCCTCACCCTGGAGGACGGCACGCTCGCCGTCCTCACCGCGACGCGGATGAACGGCGCGGGCTACGACGTGCGGATGGAACTCGCCGGGGAGCGGGACCAGATCGTGGTCGGCCTGGGCGACCGCACGCCGATCGCGTCCACCGAGCCGACCGGGCCCCCGGCCGCGGACAAGCCGTGGACGGGCTTCCTGGAGCGCTTCGGACCGGCGTACGAGGCGGAACTGAACGGGTTCGTCGAGGTGGTGCGGGGCGAACGGCCCAATCCCTGCGACGGGCGCGAGGCCCTCCAGGCGCTGCGCGTCGCGGAGGCGTGCGAGCTGTCCCGGCGGGAGCGCAGACCGGTGCGGCTGGGGGAGATCGCGGGCGGTGCGGTGGCGGCCTACGGGTGAACGACGGCCCCCGGGCACGGGACGCCCGTGCGCCGGGCGCTGTACGTCGGGGCACGGGGCCGGTGGGGCCGTGGCCCGGGCGGACCGCGCCCGGGCCGCGGTGCCGTCGTCGGGGGAGGTGCGCGGGCCGCAGGGGACGACGGCCCGGCGGCGCCCCGTGCGGGTCAGCCCTCCCGGGTGTCCTCCAGGAGTCCGGCGTCATGGACGAGCAGGGCGATCTGCACGCGGTTGTCGAGACCGAGCTTCGCCAGGACGCGGGAGACGTGGGTCTTGACCGTGGCCACGCTCATGTAGAGCTCGGCGGCGATCCCGGCGTTGGCGTGCCCCCGGCCGACCGCCACGGCGACCTCGCGCTCGCGGTCGTTGAGGGCGGCGAGCCGCGTACGCGCGCGTGCGCGCCGGCGGCCGGCGGCCGGGGTGCCGGCCGCGTGCGCCATGAGCTGCCTGGTGACCGCGGGCGACAGGACGGGGTCGCCGGCCGCGACCCGGCGCACCGCGTCGACGATCCCGGCGGGGGCGGTGTCCTTGAGGACGAAGCCCGCGGCGCCCGCGCGCAGGGCCCGCAGCACCTGCTCGTCGGCGTGGAAGGTGGTGAGCAGCACGATGTGCGGGGCGTCGGCGCGCCGGCGCAGCAGTTCGGTGGCGGCGAGACCGTCCATCGAGGGCATCCGGATGTCCATGAGGACGACGTCCGGGTGGGTGCGGTCGACGAGTTCCTCGACCTCGTCGCCGTCGGCGGCCTCGCCGACGATCTCGATGTCGTCGGCGCCGCCGAGCATCAGGGACAGTCCGGCCCGCACCAGCGGATCGTCGTCGACGAGAAGCAGTCTGATCGCGGTCATGGGCCTTCGGGCGTCGGGGGCGGACGGGACGACGGCGCGCGGTGGTCACGCGCTCGCGGCGTGGACCTCGCGGAGCGGGGGCCCGGTGGGCCGTGGGGCTCGGTGGGCTGCGTTCAGTCCCACGGCAGCCGGGCCCTGACCTCGAACCCGCCGCCGGGCGTGGGGCCGTGCTCCAGGGTGCCGCCCGCCAGGGTAGCCCGTTCGGCCAGGCCGATCAGTCCCTGCCCGGCGCCGGGTACGGGCGGCACCTCCCCGGCCGGAGCGGGGTTGCGTACGGAGACGACGAGGCCCTCCCCCGGGCCGCCCGTGACGACGACGGCGATCTCGGTGCCGGGGGCGTGCTTTCGGGCGTTCGTGAGTGCCTCCTGGACGATCCGGTAGGCGGCACGTCCCACGGAGGCGGGGGCGGTGGCACCGGAGCCGGCGACCCGGTGGTCGAGGACCACCTTCGTCCCGGCCTCCCGCGACTCGGCGACCAGCCGGTCCAGTGCCGCGAGCGTCGGCTGCGGCCGGCCCGCGTCGTCGGACTCGCCGGCCCGCAGCACGCCGATGATCTCCCGCAGGTCCTGCAGCGCCTCGTGCGCGCTCTCCCTGATCACCCCCGCCGCCCGGGTGATCTCCTCGCGGGGGGCGTCGGGACGGAACTCCAGCGCGCCCGCGTGCACGCTGAGCAGTGTCAGCCGGTGCGCCAGTACGTCGTGCATCTCCCGGGCGATGGCCTCCCGGGCGAGCCGCTGCGCCTGCTCGGCCCGCAGCCGCGCCTCCGTCTCGGCCCGGCGGGCCCGGTCCCGCAGGCTCAGCAGCAGGTGCCGCTTGGACCGGACGAACATGCCCCAGCCGACGCACGCCCCCGTCAGCAGCACGGTGAGGACCATCACCGCGACATAGGGAAGTTCGGGGTCGGGGCGCCACCAGTAGTAGAACGGGGCCACCACGAGGTGAGCGCCGGCGACCCAGGCCACGTGCTTGAAGGGACGGTGCACCGCGAGGCCGAACAGGGCGATCAGGGCCGCGCCGCCGGACGCCTCCGAGATCTGGCTGACGGGTACCAGCACCGCGGCCAGACCGGCCGGCCAGCGGCGGCGCAGCCAGAGCGCGGCGCAGGACAGCGCGCCGAGGACCTGGTCCCCGAGGAGCAGCGAGCGCGGAACTCCGGAATTCTCCACCAGGGTCTCGAGGCCCACCAGGCCCACGAGTACGGCCAGCAGGAAGCAGGCGAAGTCGACGGCCCAGTCCCGCGCGGTGCGCCTGGGGCGCCGGGCGGGAGCGGTGGACCCGGGAGGGGCGCCGGTCCCGGTGTCGAGTTCGTGGAGGAGGGCTGACGGATGGAGCCACCGCGCCCCCGTGAACCCCGGGACCGTACGTACCGCGTCGTCAGTTCCCATCACGGTCGTCGAATCTATGCGGGAGCCCCGCTGTCCGCCCCGCCCCCGTCCCGGTCGGCGACCGAAGTCGCGCGAGCGCGGACTTCGGTCTGCTCCGCGCGCGGGGTCGGAGACCTTCGTCGCCGCGGTCGCGCCCGGTGGCCGATTCATTCGGGGGCGGCGCCCGGTGATCGTCGTGCCCATGAAGAAGCTGCCGGAGATTCTCGGATTCGTCGCCGTGCTGCAGGGCGTCGCGAGCCTGGTGCACGAGTTCACCGACTGGAACGTGGGCGTGGTGAGGCGGTTGGGCTTCCCGGACGGCTTCGGGGTCTGCGCCGGCATCAGCCTGCTCGTCCTGGGCGTCGCCCTGCTGGTCGTGGCGGAGAGCCCGAAGTCCGGCTGAGGAGGTCCCGTGGAGGTGCCGGGAACGGATCACGCGGGTCGGCGCACCGGCCCGGCCCACGCGTCCGGTGCGACCCACGCGTCCGGTGCGCCCCATGTGCCCGGTGCACCCCATGTGCCCGGCACGGCCCATGTGTCCGGCACGGCCCACCGGACCGTCCGCTGCCGGGCGGTCCGGTGGGCCGTGCCG
>NZ_LIRG01000191.1 GCF_001419695.1 Streptomyces prasinopilosus | reverse complement strand
GTCCCGTCCGGCCGGCCCCCGCCCCGGCAAGTCCTACGGCCCCGGCTCCCCCCGCCTCGCGCAGAACGCCACCGTCAGGTCCTTCACCAGCACCTCGCGCTCGCGGTCGTCCAGGTCCACCAGGCCCCGCAGGGCCAGCCGGCTCACCGTGTCCTCCACCGACTCCACGACCGAGGTGAGCGCGCTCGCCCGCTGCCGGGCGTCCAGCTCGGCGATCCGGCGCCGGTGCATGGCGGCGGCCACCTCGGGGGCATACTCCACGCGGACCGGGCGCACCGCGAAGACCTCGATCCCCGCCGGGCCGACGTCCGCCGCGACCAGCCGGGTCAGCGCGTCCTGCGCCGTGCCCGCCGCACCGCCCGGCGCCTCCACCCGGACCCGGAGCAGCGCCGCCTCGACGCACTCGCGCACGTACCTCTCGTGGTCCTCGACGCCCAGGGTGGCCCGCGCGGTGTCCCGCACCCGCCACACGACCAGGACGACCACCCGCAGCGCCACCCCGCCGCGGTCGGCCGCCTGCATCGGCTCGCTGCGCCAGTGGCGCAGCCGCACGTCGACCCGGCGGCGCAGCAGCAGCGGGTTCACCCACAGCAGGCCGGTGCGCCGGACGGTCCCGCGGTAGCGGCCGAACAGGCCGAGCACCCAGGCCCGCCCGGTCCGGCCGCGCGCCAGCCCGCCGAAGCCGAACAGGCCGAGGGCCCCGGCGGCCGCGTACGCCGCCCACTGCGCGGGCCCGAGTCCGGCGGCTCCCGTGACGCCCGCGACGTCCGCGTGCGCCGGGAGCCCGAGCGCGACGGTCACCGCCGGCGGCAGGACGCCCGCCCACCACGACGTGGCCACGCACCCGGCCGCCCCGCACATCCCGGCGAGCACCCCCGCGCCTCCGGGCAGCACCCGGGCGGGCCGCTCCGCCAGCCGGGGATCGACCCTCGGCACGGGCGAGCGGAACGCCTCGGGGGCCGGGCGGCGGAGCGGAGACTGCTCCCCCGTGCCGAGGGGCCCGAGGAGCGCGGGACGCAGCCGCACGGGAACCTGGCCGGTGTCGTCGCGGAACTGCAGGTGGGCGGGGATCTCGGTGGTGGACTCGGTGCGGATCAGCCGCCCGGACCGCCCCGCCGCCGGGTGGCCGCCCTCGGCCGGGTGCCCCGATCCGGGGATGCGGGGATCACGGGGATCACGGGAACCGGAGGGATCGGGGG
>NZ_LIRG01000190.1 GCF_001419695.1 Streptomyces prasinopilosus | reverse complement strand
AGCAGTACGTCAAGAACGCCTACCTGAACCAGGACCAGACGGTCCGCCGCAAGTTCACCGAGGCGATGATCGCCCTCAAGCTCGACAACCGGATGAGCAAGGAGGAGATCCTCGAGAGCTACCTCAACACGAGCTGGTTCGGCCGCGGCACCTACGGCATCCAGCGCGCCGCCCAGGCCTACTACGGCAAGGACGTCAGCGAACTCGACGCCAGCGAGGCCGCGTTCCTGGCCTCCCTGCTCAAGGGCGCCGGCCTGTACGACCCGACCCTGAGCGACGCCAACCGCGACCGTGCCGAGGAGCGCTGGGCCTGGACCCTCGACCGGATGGTCGACATCGGCAAGCTCTCGCGGGCCGAGCGGGCCACGTACAAGAAATTCCCCGAGCCGCTGAAGAGCAACCCGCTGTACTCCACCGGTGAGCAGAGCGACTACCTGGTCGAACTCGCCTCCCAGTACGCGAAGAAGTCCGGGGCGATCTCCGACAAGGAGTTCGACCTCGGCGGCTACCAGATCTACACGACCTTCGACAAGGAGCGGGAGAAGCGGCTCACGGACGTCGTCACCAAGGCCCGCAAGAAGGCGCTGAAGGACGACCCGAAGACCGCGAGGACCGTGCACTACGGGGCCGCCTCGGTGGCCGCCGACGGCCGGATCCTCGCCGTCCACGGCGGCCCCGACCACCGCAAGCAGGGCTACAACGAGTCCAACGCCACGACCGTCCCCGCCGGTACGGCCTTCACGCCGTTCGTGTACGCGGCGGGTCTGCAGCACGGGGTCCGCACCACCCGCGACGGGGGGACGACGCCCGTCACCGGCGAGTCCCTCTACGACGGCGACGACGACGTGCCGGTGCGCACGCCGGAGGGGCCGTACTGGGACCGCAGCGGCCGCAAGGTCGCCGCCAGCAACGACGGGGACGAGTCCTACGGGCAGATCTCCCTGCGCCGGGCGATGGCACTGTCGGCGAACACGCCGTTCATGCAGCTCGGCATGGACACCGGTCTGGACAAGGTGCGCGCCACCGCCGTGGCCTCCGGATTGCTGCCCTCCAGCATCGGGGCCCGGGTGCCCGCGCTGTCGATGGGCAGCTCCACGCCCAGTGCCATCCGCATGGCCGGCGGCTACGCGACGTTCGCCGCGGACGGCGAGCACACCGAGCCGTACTCGGTGCGCCGGATCACCCGCAACGGCGCCAGGATCCCCCTGGACCTGCCCGAGCCGCGCCGGGCGGTCCGCGCCGACGTGGCCCAGGAGGTCACCTCCGCGCTCGAGGACTGCTTCCGCGAGGCCCACCCCGACGGCGCGCCCGACGGCGCGGAGGTGGCCGGGAAGCCCGGGACGACGGAGAAGGACACCGCCGCCTGGTACGTCGGCACGTACGAGGCCGTGTCCACGGCGGTCGTGGTCTACCGCATCGACCTCGCCGAGAGCCTGGAGCCGCTGCCGTTGAAGGGCATCGCCGGAACCGCCGGCGACAGCGTCCCCTACGGCATCTGGTCCGGTGCCCTGGGCCTTCCCGGGTGACCACCGACCGGCACCACAGTCCCCCCACCGACTCTGGAGAACGAGCCGCACATGAAGTCATCCTCGGGGCGCCGCCGCAAGGCCCGGGCACCGCGTCGCACCGCCGTCTTCCGCCCCGCGGTCCTGGCGTCGGCGGCGCTCCTCGTCACGGCGTCGCTGACGGCGGGTTACCTGGTGCTGAACACCGCGGACGAGACCGCGCCGACCGCTTCCGCCGGGGGCCGGAAGAAGGCGGCGGGGGGCGTCGTGGAGGAGCCGGAGTGGGACGGCCGGACCAAGGTCCTGGGGGACGGCTCCACCTCCTACACCGGCCCGCAGAAGGGCCGGCTGGAGCCGAAGCCGCTCAAGCCGGGCCAGAAGCCTCCCCAGTTCGTCGTCTTCTCCTGGGACGGCGCGCTGCAGGGCGAGGACGGGCTCTTCTCGCACTTCCTGGACGTGGCCGAGGCGAACGACGCCCGCATGACGTTCTTCCTCACCGGGATCTACCTGCTGCCGAAGACCAAGAAGGAGCTGTACGACCCGCCCCAGCACGACAGGGGGTCCGCGGCGATCAGCTACCCCACCGACGAGCACATCCGCACCACGCTGGAGCAGCTGGGCAGGGCCTGGAAGGAGGGGCACGAGATCGGCACCCACTTCAACGGGCACTTCTGCGGGGAGAAGGGCGGCGGCGACTGGAGCGTCGCGGAGTGGAAGAGCGAGATCGACCAGTTCAACTCCTTCGTGAAGAAGTGGAAGACCAACACCGGTTACACGGACCTGCCCGCGCTGCCCTTCGACGTCGACAGGGAGGTCACCGGCGGGCGGGCCCCCTGCCTGGAGGGCCAGGCGAACCTGCTGAAGGCCGTCAAGGAGTACGGCTACCGCTACGACTCCAGCTCCGCGGGGGACTTCCAGATATGGCCGGTGAAGAAGGACGGCGTCTGGGACTTCCCGCTGCAGATGCTCCCGTACGAGGGCGGCAAGTACCAGGGCCTGTCGATGGACTTCAACTTCCTCTACAACCAGTCCGGCGGTGAGACCGACGGTGACCCCGCCATGTACCCCCAGTGGGAGCAGGAGACCGTCGACACCTACATGGCCGGGTTCAACCGCGTCTACCACGGCAGCCGGGCACCCCTGTTCATCGGCAACCACTTCGAACAGTGGAACGGCGGCATCTACATGCGGGCCGTGGAGCGGACCATCGAGAACGTGTGCACCAAGAAGGACGTCCAGTGCGTGTCCTTCAAGGAACTGGCCGACTGGATGGACGTGCAGGAGCCCGCGACGCTGGAGCGGCTGCGCACCCTCGATCCGGCCCAGTCGCCGGACTGGTCGACCGTCGTGAGGTGAGGATCCGTCACGAGATGGTCAACTGGCCCTCCCCTCTTCACAGGTGCCGCACATCCCATGCGAGGATGCGCCTCCCGGCATCCCCCGCCGGGGTAAGAGGGGAACACCAGTGAAGTCAAGAAGAATCAGCCGTACGCGGCGCCGCGCCACCATATTCGGGGCGGCCACCGCCTCCGTCATCGCCGGAGTGGCGATGCTGCCCAACTGGAGCGCGGGCGCCGCCGTCACCGACGACCCGACGGTGGACGCCAAGACCAAGGCGACCTTCCAGCGGCTCGCGGACGCGGTCTTCACCGACCGCACGGAGGCCCTGGTCGGCGGCGGACGGAAGGACCGGAACAAGCCGCGGACCGACGGCTTCTCCGGAGACGTCCGACTGTCCTCCGGCACGGCCCGCAGCCAGGACTCGGCGCTCTCGAAGCTGGACCGGCGCCGGGGCGAACTCGCGAAGCTGGGCGAGAAGTACAGCAAGGGCAACACGAGCGTCACCCTGGGCGCCACGAACGTGAAGGGCCGCACGGCGAAGGCCGTGGTCACCGAGACCACGACCCTCACCTACCAGAAGGTCCGCGGCAGCGAGCCGGGCACCACGGGGTTCCAGGTCCGCCACGAACTGACGTTCACCGCGGACCGGCGGGGCGACTGGCAGCTGACCGGAATCCGCCCGGCCGACGAGGACAACCTCGCCGTGAACGAGACGGCCACGCCCGCGCCCGTACCCGCCCCCACGGCCACGCCCTCGGCCCCGGCCTCGGCCACGCCCACGCCTTCGGCCTCGGCCTCGGCTTCGGCCACGGCCTCCGGTTCCGTGAAGGCGAGCACCACCACGCCCGCGGCGCCCAAGGCCTCGACCTCGTACCCCGGCCCGGCGAATCCGAAGGACTTCACCGCCAGTGGGCTGGACTACAAGGCGATGGCCGACTACGCCAAGCGGTACTGGTCCGACTACAACCCGGCCTACCCGAACTTCAACGGGGCGGGCGCGGGCGGCGACTGCACCAACTTCGTCAGCCAGGCCCTGAAGGAGGGCGGCTGGAAGCACGTCCCGGGCTACGTGTACGACTACACCCGGTGGTTCGGCAACGCCGAGATCCAGTCGCACTCGTTCATCGGCGTCAACGAGTGGTCCTGGTTCGCCCAGAACTCGAAGCGGACGACCAGCCTCGCCAACGTCTACCAGATGGACGTCGGTGACGTGCTCCAGGTCGACTTCGACCGGGACGGGTCCAAGGACCACACCATGATCGTCACGTCCCGCAGCAAGGGCGTGCCGTATCTGACGTACCACTCCACCAACACCTACAGCAGGTCGGTGTCGAGCATCATCGCGTCGTACCCGAACGCGTCGTACTACGCGTACCGCACCTGATCGACCCGGGGGCCGTCGGACGAGGGTTCCGGCGGCCCCCGGCCGTGCGGCGTCCACCGGAGGGTGCGGGGGCCGGAGACGGGTGCCTTGCGGAAAACCGTGAGCAGTCGGCGGACATGTGTCACATGGACGCTCGTATGAGCGCCATCAGGACAGTGGCGGCCGAAGTGCTCACGCTTTCGGCGCGGTGGACCGCCGCACGGACGTCGGGATCGGGGTGGTCGGACGGCCGGCCTCACGGCAGGTGGAACGGTCACCTCGCGACGTGCGTGAGGAAGGCCGTCCAGGAGGCGGGGGAGAGGGCGAGGCGCGGACCGGCGGTGTCCTTCGAGTCGCGTACGAGGACGACGGCCGGGGCGGCGGCTATCTCGACGCAGTTGGAAGCGTCGGGACTGTAGGTGGATTTACGCCATGGATCATCGGTCATGCGAGGCTCCCTCAGCTGTCTCGGGCGATGCGGTGGATCAGATCACGGGACTCGGCCGGTTCGAGGGCGTTCGACTCCATGCGGTCCAGCACTGAACGGTACTTGTCCAACTGGGCTTCTCCGTCGAGGAATTCGCACCCGTGGTGGGTGTCCAGCTGCACTGTGTCGAGCTGGGGGACAGGGCCCAGCAGGTAGTCGATCGACTGTCCCGTCCCCGGGAAGGACCCCTTGCCGAACGGGATGATCCGAACGGTGACGTGGTCGAGTTCGCTCATGTCCAGCAGGTGCTGGAGCTGGGCGCGGACGGTCGCGGAGCCGCCGTACCCCATGTGCAGAGCGGACTCGTGGATCACTGCCGTGTAAGGAGGCGGATCCTCGCGGTGGAGAACGGCTTGACGCTTGATGCGATGGGACACGCGGTGCTCGATCTCGTGCTGCCGCAGGGGCGGCACCGCCTCACGGAAGAGGGCGCGGGCGTGGTCGGTGGTCTGCAGGAGCGCGGGGACGTGAACCACCAGTGCCACGCGCAGGGCTGCCGCATGGTGTTCCAGTTCGGCGAGGTCGATGAGGCCTACGGGCAGGTTCTCGCGGTACTCCTCCCACCAGCCCCGTGAGCGCCGCCCGGTCATCGCGGCCAGGGCGTCGACGAGCGCGGCGTCGGAGCAGGCGTAGGTGCGTGCCATGGAATGGACCCGGTCGGCGCTGACGGGGGTGCGGCCCGTTTCGATCATGCTGACGCGCGCCTGGTTGACGCCGAGCAACTCGCCGGCGCCGGTGGCGGTGAGGCCGGCCCGCTCGCGAAGCTTGCGCAGCTCGGCGCCCAGCCTCCGTTGCCGCAGCGTCGGATTGTTGGTGGGCGGCACAGTGCTTCCTTCCTGGCCGCAATGCGGCGCCTCTCTCCCTCACACGAGTGAAATGCGGATGGATCCATTTGTTTTCGTAGGATCCATCTAACCAACCACTCTACGGTGGTCACGCAACGCTCGACCGCCCGCTCCGGAAGCGCACCGCAACCGCGGCACTGCCACCGCCGACGTCGCCGTTGAGCGAGCTCAAGTCACCTTCTCCCGTGGAGCCGTTCATGGTCACCGTAGCCCCGCCCCACCCCTGGGCGTACGTCCTTCGCCTGCCGCATGACCCCCGCGCCGTACGCGTCGCACGCATGACGGTGCGTGCCGTGCTCGGCGGGCACGGGAAGCAGGACGCCGCCGAGGCGGTGGAGCTGCTGACGTCCGAGTTGGTCACCAACGCCTACCGGCACACCACGGGCCCCGCGTCGCTGCGGCTCACCTGTCTGAGCGACGGCCGGCTGCGGGTCGGGGTGTGGGACAGCCACCCGTACGTTCCCGCGCCGTTCGACGGGTCCCCCGGGGACCGGACGGCGCTCGCCCCGGCCGACGCCGAATCCGGACGCGGGCTGCGCATCGTGCGGGAGTACGCGGACAGCTGGGGCGGATGGTCCCTCGGCGACGGCCTGCCGGGGCGGAGCGCGGGGAAGCTGCTGTGGTTCGAGGTGGGCGGGCGGCGAGGCCCGACGTGACGGACCGGATGCCGATCGTGCCCGCGCCCCCCCGGCGCCCGGCGGTCCCTGCGCCCGGCCGTCGCCGTACGGGCAGCCGGCCCCGCCGCACCCCCGGCACGACCCCTACGGACAGTTCCGGCCCCCGCAGGGCTGACGGCGGTGCCCGGCGGCCCGCCGTAGTCACACCGGTCGGTGTTCCCTACCCGTCAGGTCACCCGACTCTGCCCTCGCGTCCCTTCCCGGACCGGCGCGCTCGGAGTAAGGATGGAACGTTCGTTCCGCCCCTCTGGAAGGTTTCCGGTGCACCCGCGCGAATCCGAGCTCCATGCCGGTGACAGTTCCCACGGTTCCGCTCGTGTCCGTACACCGGGGAAGAAGCCGGGCGGGGACGGGCCCTCCGCGCATCCCCTGCTGGCTCTCCAGAACAGCGCCGGCAACGCCGCCGTCGTGCAGATGCTCCGTCAGGAGGGCCACGCCTGGGCGCAGCCCGAACAGCACCTGCACGACGCCGGCTGCGGGCACCAGCAGACCGGGCAGCCGCAGGTGCAGCGGTCCGCCGTCCACGACGTCCTGCGCTCCGGCGGCTCCCCCATGGACAGCGGGCTCCGGGAGGAGATGGAGGCCCGGCTCGGCGCCGACTTCTCCCAGGTGCGCATCCACGACGACAGCGCCGCCCGCGCCTCCGCCGCCGAGGTCGGCGCCCGCGCCTACACCTCCGGCCACCACGTGGTCATCGGCGACGGCGGGGGCGACAAGCACACCCTCGCCCACGAACTGACCCACGTCATCCAGCAGCGGCAGGGCCCCGTCTCCGGCACCGACACCGGCTCGGGGCTCAGGATGTCCGACCCCTCGGACGCCTACGAGCAGGCCGCGGAGCAGAACGCCCGCCAGGTCATGTCCGCGCCGCTCCCGGTGCAGAGGAGGGCGTCCGCGGACCGGGAGAACCCGGGGCCGGAATCGTCCCCGGCCGAGGAGACGCCGGTCCAGCGCGCACCCGACTGGAAGAACAACCCGACCAAGAACGCCCTGGCCGCGCAGAAGGCGGCCCATCCGGGCGACGCGCTCGTGCACACCCTGCACCACATCGTGCCCAAGTCCCTGCTCGAACAGTTCGCCCGTCTCCTCAGCCCGGCCCAGCTGACCCAGGTCGTGAACGCACTGCAGCCGCACGCCCCCTCGGCGTTCACCACCCCCCAGGCGTCCCTGGGCGCCGTGTCGAAGGCCCTCAAGAACCTCCCGGCCAACTTCGCCCTGGGCCCCGAGCCGGCCGGCAGGAGCGACGATCCGGGCAGCAGCGGACCGGACCTCAACTACTCCACCGAGGACGGTTCCATCACGCCCCGGTCCGAGCAGCTGGAACGCGTCTACGAGTTCATCGACCAGCAGGTGAGCGCAGGGGGCCCCGTCGCACCGGGAGACCTGCAGACGCGGTTCATCGCCCCCCTGATCGTGGCATGCCAGGAGCACGCCCTCGCGATCGCCCGGGACGGCCTCTCCGGCCCCGTGGGCCTCGACCCGAACCGGACGCGCTGGCTCGGGGACGCGGCCACGCGGACCCAGCACCGCAACGGCATGCTCGAACCGCTCGTCTGACACCCGGCCCGTCCGCCGGGCGGGCCCGTGTGCCGGGGCGGTGCGGTCCGCCACGGACCGGTACGGACCTCTCACCCCGCCGCCCCGCGGGGTGAGAGCAACGTTCCCTGGCGGTCACCCGCAGCCCCACCGGGTCGAAACGCGCCCTTCCTACCGTCGGTGCCTCGAGTTCCCGAACACGGTGGAGGCGTCATGACAGTCCCCGGCGGCCGCTGGATCCAGCACTGGGACCCGGAGGACGAGGTCTTCTGGAACACGACCGGGGAGCAGGTCGCCCGCCGGAACCTCCTCCTCTCGGTGCTCTCCGAGCACATCGGGTTCTCGGTGTGGACGATGTGGTCCGTGCTGGTGCTCTTCATGGGCCCGGAGTACGGGCTGAGCCCCGCCGACAAGTTCCTGCTGACGTCCGCGGTGACCCTGGTCGGCGCCGTGGTCCGGGTCCCGTACACCTTCGCCGTCGCGGTGTTCGGCGGACGCAACTGGACGGTGATCTCCGCCGCGCTGCTGCTCGTCCCCACGGCCGCCGCGTTCACCGTGATGGAACCGGGGACGTCGTTCTCCACGTTCCTGCTGGTCGGCCTGCTGGCCGGGATCGGCGGCGGCAACTTCGCCTCGTCCATGACCAACATCAACGCCTTCTTCCCGCTGCGGAAGAAGGGCTGGGCACTCGGCCTGAACGCCGGCGGCGGCAACATCGGCGTCCCGGTGATCCAGCTCGCCGCCCTCGCGGTCATCGGGGCGGGCGGCGGGCCCCGGGTGCTGCTCGGCCTCTACCTCCCGCTGATCGTCGTGGCCGCCGTGCTCGCCGCCCTGCGCATGGACAACCTGGCCTCGGTACGGAACGACACCGGTGCGGCCAGGGACGCCGCCCGGGACCCGCACACCTGGATCATGTCCTTCCTCTACGTCGGCACCTTCGGCTCGTTCATCGGCTACAGCTTCGCCTTCGGGCAGGTGCTGCAGAACCAGTTCGACCGCACACCGCTCGAGGCCGCGTACGTCACCTTCGTCGGCCCGCTGCTCGGCTCCCTGATCCGCCCGGTGGGCGGACGGCTCGCCGACCGGTACGGCGGCTCGCGGATCACGCTGTGGAACTTCGTCGCCATGGGCGCGGCGACCGGAGTGCTGATCGTCGCCTCCACCCAGAGGTCGCTGACGCTGTTCACCGCCGCCTTCGTGGTGCTGTTCGTGCTCACCGGCCTCGGCAACGGCTCGACGTACAAGATGATCCCGGGCATCTTCCAGGCCAAGGCGCTGGCCCGGGGACTGAGCGGCGAGGAGGCGGCCGCGTACGGGCGCCGGCTGTCCGGGGCCTCCATGGGGCTGATCGGCGCGGTGGGCGCGCTCGGCGGCGTCGGCATCAACCTCGCCTTCCGCCAGTCCTTCCTCGCCCACGGCTCCGGCACCGGGGCGTTCGCCGCCTTCCTGGCCTTCTACGCGGTCTGCCTGGTGGTCACCCGGGCCGTATACCTTCGCCGACCGGCACGGACGGCCGCCCCGACGGCCGCCACCGGGGACGAGTCCCGGCTCGGCTACGCCGAGGTGTGACGTAACACGGGGGACACGGCGCCGAACCGAGCCCGTCATGGACCATTGACAGGCTCGGTGCCGCGTGAGGACGAGCCGTGCCTCACGCGGCACACCGAACGCAGCCACACCCGACGCAGCACACCGACTCGAGTGCGGGACGAGAGCGGGACGAGAACCATGGACGACGAACAGCAGCCATCCGGCCGGCCCACGGAACCACCGGCCGGACCGCCCACGGAACACCCCGGCGAACCGCCCGCGGAGCAGCCCCCCGGCCACGGGCCGCTCGCGGGCTTCACCGTGGGCGTGACCGCCGCGCGCCGGGCCGACGAACTGGGCACGCTGCTCAGGCGGCGCGGCGCCGCCGTCCTGCACGCCCCCGCGCTGCGGATCGTGCAGCTCGCCGACGACAGCGAACTGCTGGCCGCCACCGAGGAGATCATCGGCCGGGCCCCGGACATCGCGGTCGCCACGACGGCGATCGGCTTCCGCGGCTGGATCGAGGCCGCCGACGGCTGGGGACTCGGCGACGACCTGCTGAGCCGGCTGCGCGGCGTGCGGATCCTGGCCCGCGGACCGAAGGTCAAGGGCGCGATCCGGGCCGCCGGGCTGACGGAGGAGTGGTCGCCGTCCTCGGAGTCGATGGCCGAGGTCCTCGACCGGCTCCTGGAGGAGGGCGTCGACGGACGGCGGATCGCCCTCCAGCTGCACGGCGAACCGCTGCCCGGGTTCGTGGAGTCGCTGCGGGCCGCGGGAGCGGACGTGGTGGGGGTGCCCGTCTACCGGTGGATGCCGCCGGAGGACATCGCCCCCGTCGACCGGCTGCTGGACGCCGTCGTCGCCCGGACCCTGGACGCGGTCACCTTCACCAGCGCGCCCGCCGCCGCGTCCCTGCTGTCCCGCGCGGGCGAGCGCGGCCTGCTCGACGAGGTCCTCGCCGCCCTCGGCCACGACGTCGTGCCGGCCTGCGTCGGCCCGGTCACCGCGCTGCCGCTGCAGGCCCGGGGCGTCGACACCGTCCAGCCGGAACGCTTCCGGCTCGGCCCCCTCGTCCAGCTGCTCTGCCGGGAACTGCCCGGCCGGGCCCGCACGCTGCCGGTCGCCGGGCACCGGGTGGAGATCCGGGGACACGCCGTCCTGGTGGACGACGCACTGCGCCCCGTACCGCCCGCGGGCATGTCGCTGCTGCGGGCCCTGGCCCGGCGCCCCGGCTGGGTCGTCGCCCGCGCGGACCTGCTGCGCGCGCTGC
>NZ_LIRG01000019.1 GCF_001419695.1 Streptomyces prasinopilosus | reverse complement strand
GGCGCCGGCAAGACCACCCTCACCAAGGTCCTCGCCGGCCAGGGCGTCCCCGCCGCCGGCAGCGTCACCCGCTCCGGCGAGGTCGGCTACCTCCCGCAGGACCCCCGCACCGGAGACCTCGACGTGCTCGCCCGCGACCGCGTCCTCTCCGCCCGCGGCCTGGACACCCTGATCCGCAAGATGCGCGAGAACGAGCAGCGCATCGCGAACGGCCAGGGCGCCACCCGCGAGAAGGCACTGCGGCAGTACGAGCGCCAGGAGACCGAGTTCCTCACCAAGGGCGGGTACGCCGCCGAGGCCGAGGCCGCCACCATCGCCGCCGCGCTGAACCTGCCCGACCGGGTGCTCGGCCAGCCGCTGCACACGCTCTCCGGCGGTCAGCGCCGCCGCATCGAACTGGCCCGCATCCTGTTCTCCGACGCGGACACCCTCCTGCTCGACGAGCCGACCAACCACCTCGACGCCGACTCGATCGTCTGGCTGCGCGACTACCTCAAGACCTACCGCGGCGGCTTCATCGTCATCTCCCACGACGTCGACCTGGTCGAGACGGTCGTCAACAAGGTGTTCTACCTGGACGCCAACCGCTCCACGATCGACATCTACAACATGGGCTGGAAGCTCTACCAGCAGCAGCGCGAGGCCGACGAGAAGCGCCGCAAGCGCGAGCGGCAGAACGCCGAGAAGAAGGCCGCCGCCCTCAACGCCCAGGCCGACAAGATGCGCGCCAAGGCCACCAAGACCGTCGCCGCGCAGAACATGGCCCGCCGTGCGGAACGCCTCCTGTCCGGTCTCGAAGGCGTCCGCCAGGCCGACAAGGTGGCCAAGCTGCGCTTCCCCGAGCCGTCCCCCTGCGGCAGGACCCCGCTGACCGCCGAGGGCCTGTCGAAGTCGTACGGCTCGCTCGAGATCTTCACCGACGTCGACCTGGCGATCGACAAGGGCTCCCGCGTCGTCATCCTCGGCCTCAACGGAGCCGGCAAGACCACCCTGCTGCGCCTGCTCGGCGGAGTGGAACAGCCCGACACCGGCACGGTCGTGCCCGGCCACGGACTCAAGCTCGGGTACTACGCCCAGGAGCACGAGACCCTCGACCGGGACCGCACGGTGCTGGAGAACATGCGCTCCGCCGCGCCCGACATGGACCTCGTCGAGGTCCGCAAGGTGCTCGGCTCGTTCCTGTTCTCCGGCGACGACGTCGACAAGCCCGCCGGTGTCCTCTCCGGCGGCGAGAAGACCCGTCTCGCGCTCGCGACCCTCGTGGTCTCCTCGGCGAACGTGCTCCTGCTCGACGAGCCCACCAACAACCTCGACCCGGCCAGCCGCGAGGAGATCCTCGGCGCGCTGCGCACCTACAAGGGCGCCGTGGTCCTGGTCACGCACGACGAGGGCGCCGTCGAGGCGCTCCAGCCGGAGCGGATCATCCTGCTGCCGGACGGCATCGAGGACCTGTGGGGCGCCGACTACGCGGATCTCGTCGCCCTCGCCTGACCGGTCCCCGCCCCCGCTCCGCCGGACCGGCGACCCCGCCGGTCGCGGGCCTGATCCACCGCGTATGGATCATTCGGCTGACCGGTGATCCCTCATTCGTGTGAGATCCCCTCGTACCCAGGTGTGTCCTGCACCGATTTCGCGGCCGAGCCCCCGAACGTCCGGGGCTCGGCCGCCACCTCTTTCTGACCTGGCATTTCGCGGCGGAGTGCGTCCATCGGCGTGACCGGCACCCCATGGAATCACCCCTTCCGTATGTGGGGATGCGCTCCTGTCGTCACAACCTTGTCGCACGGACCTTGCCGAATGGGTGGCCATCGGGGCCGAGAGGGGTGATCATGAGGGGACCAGAGCGCACTTCCCATGAGGAGGCACGGGTGGCCGAGACTCTGAAGAAGGGCAGCCGGGTGACCGGCGCCGCGCGCGACAAGCTCGCGGCAGACCTGAAGAAGAAGTACGACGCCGGTGCGAGCATCCGGGCATTGGCCGAGGAGACCGGCCGCTCGTATGGCTTCGTGCACCGCATGCTCAGCGAATCGGGTGTCACGCTCCGAGGGCGTGGCGGGGCGACCCGGGGCAAGAAGGCCGCTTCGGCCTGACCCCGGGCGCCCGCGATCCGAGGTGGCCACCCGGTCGGCCGACAGGCCGGGCGGGTGGTTACTGTGCAGTCACTTAGCTGTGCCGCAGGGCGGGCTCCGGCCCGCCGTACGGTACGGAGGACGACCGCACCCATCGGAGGCGCCCCATGGCTTCGCCCGCCCAGGACCTCGGTCCCGTACTCGACCAGGACGGCGTACGGCTCACCGTCGACGACGCGATCGCCACGGTGACGCTGACCAACCCGGCCAAGCGCAACGCGCAGAGCCCCGCTCTGTGGCGGGCGCTGACCGAGGCGGGCCGGCTGCTGCCGGGCTCCGTGCGGGTCGTGGTGCTCCGTGGTGAGGGCAAGTCCTTCTCCGCCGGCCTCGACCGGCAGATGCTCACCCCCGAGGGGATCGAGGGCGAGCCGTCGTTCGTCGAGATGGCGCGCGGCGACGAGGCCGACCTCGACGCGACCATCGCCGCCTACCAGGAGGCGTTCACCTGGTGGCGGCGCAGCGACATCGTGTCCATCGCGGCCGTGCAGGGGCACGCCATCGGGGCCGGTTTCCAGCTGGCCCTCGCCTGCGACCTGCGGGTCGTCGCCGACGACGTCCAGTTCGCCATGCGCGAGACCGGCCTGGGACTCGTCCCGGACCTGACCGGCACGCACCCGCTGGTCGGGCTCGTCGGGTACGCCCGCGCGCTGGAGATCTGCGCCACCGGCCGGTTCGTCACGGCCGGCGAGGCCGTGAGCACCGGCCTCGCCAACGTCGCCGTGCCCGGCGACGAACTGGACGCGGCGGTGCGGGACCTCGCCGCGGCCCTCCTCGCCGCGCCCCGGGACGCGGTGATCGAGACGAAGGCCCTGCTGAGCGGGGCCGTGGAGCGCACCTACGAGGAGCAGCGGGCCGCCGAGCGCGCGGCCCAGGGCCGCCGGCTGCGGGACCTGGCCGGTCTCGGCGAGTGAGTCCCGGCGCACGAGCGGCCCGTGACGCGCCGAGGAGCGTCAGTCGACCGCCGTGACCAGGACCGCCACCGTCGGACGGTCCGGCAGGGCGGCCGACACCGCCGCACGGACCGACCGGGCCACGTCCAGGGCCCGGCGGTCCGCCCCGACGGCGAGGTCCACGCGCACGTGACGGCCGGCCAGGGCGGCACCCCCGGACACCCGCGGCGACGGCGCGAGGTGCACCGCCCGGCCGAGCGCGCCCGCCAGCCGGGACACCCCCGGCACGGCGAGCGCCGCGGCCGCCACCCGGTCCTCGTCCGACCCGCCACCGGGCTCCGCCGCCTCGACCGGAATACCGGCCGGTCCCTCGACCGGAGCACCGGCCGGTCCCTCGATCGGAATACCGGCCGGTCCCTCGACCGGAGTACCCGCGGGCTCCTCGAACGGGACGCCGCCCGGCCCGCCCGCCGCCGGGCCCGCCGTCCGGGTCCCCGCGTCCAGCAGCTCCGTCACCCCCAGGTCCACCTCCGTCACCACCAGCCCGATCCCCTCCGCCGCGGCCCGTGACAACACGGCCCGCAGCCGGTCCGCCGTCACCGGCAGGGGCTCCGCCGCCGGGGCCGCGAACCGGGCCGTCACCCGCAGCGGGCCCGGCGGCAGGGCGCTGGGCGGAGCGGGCACCACCGGTTCGGCGGCGTCCCGCGGATCGGCGAGCGCGATCCGCAGACCGTCCAGGCGCAGGCCCGGCTCGGCCCGTTCCACCGCCCGCCGCAGGGCCGCCCCGGCGGCCCGTTCGAAGATCCACGCGCCGTCGCGCGGTCCCCCCAGGGGCAGGAGCCTGCCCAGTCCCACCTGTTGTCGCACTGTCCGGGTCCACCGTTGCGCCGTCATTCCTCCAGCCTGCCGTATCCCTGGCGCGCAACCGCGCATCGGCGCATACGGTGGTCCCGTGGACGACGACCGGAAGGGACTACGGCGATGAGCGACACCACGGACGGCGGCTCGACACGGGCCGCCGACCTCGAGAAGACCGGCCCGGACACCTCCGCGCGCAGGGGGCCGGGCGTCCGGCGCGGCGGGGGCGACGCGGCCACGCGCGGCCGCACCACGATCGCCGACGGCGTCGTGGAGAAGATCGCGGGCATGGCGGCGCGGGACGTGTTCGGTGTGCACGCCATGGGCAGCGGCCTGTCCCGGACCTTCGGGGCCGTGCGCGACCGGGTGCCCGGCGGGACGAAATCGGTGGCCCGCGGTGTGAAGGCCGAGGTCGGCGAGGTGCAGACCGCGCTCGACCTGGAGATCGTCGTCACCTACGGCGTGTCCATCGGCGACGTCGCCAGAGCCGTCCGGGAGAACGTCATCGCGGCGGTCGAGCGGATGACCGGCCTCGAGGTGGTCGAGGTCAACATCGCGGTGAGCGACGTGAAGCTGCCGGAGGAGGAGGACGAGGAGTCGGAGAGCCGTCTTCAGTGAGGGACCGCACGGCGAACGGGCGGCCGGGCCCTCCGGGACGGCGAACCGCTGAACAACGAAGGAGCGCACCATGAGCATGGCCGTGGTCGGCATGATCGCCGGCATGGCGCTGGGCTTCGCCGGCTACTTCGGTGGATTCGGGGCCTTCCTGCTGGTGGCGGCCCTGGGGGCCGTCGGTTTCGTCGTCGGGCGGTTCCTCGAGGGGGACCTGGAGTTCGGCGACTTCTTCCGTCCCCGCAACGAGCGGCGGCGGTGACACCGGTGAGCACGGCGGAGGCCGTGGCCGGCGGCGCCCCGGGCCTCGTGCCGCCGCGCGAGCGCGGGGCGACCCGCATCGCCGACCGGGTGGTCGCGAAGATCGCCTCCCAGGCGGCCCGCGAGGCGGTCGGACCGCTGCCCCGGGACGCCGAACCGCCGCACGCCACGGTCGTCGTCCACCACGACGACACCGCGCGGGTCAGCGTCCACGTCGAACTCGGCTACCCCGGTGACATCGGCGGCCGGTGCGGCCGGGTGCGCCGCCGGGTGATCGAGCGGGTGTCCGGACTGACGGGCATGCAGGTGCCGGAGGTCGCCGTCCAGGTGGAGCGGCTGCACCCGACCGCGTCCGACGAGACCCACGGGAGGATCCGATGAACGGACCCGGGCCCGGCGCCCCTTCGGGCACCGTCCTGGAGAAGGCCCCGCCGCCCGCGCCGGACGACGGCGCCACGGGCGGCGGCGCCCGGCGTTTCTGGTCGACGCGCAGGATCCCCGCCGGCCTGCTCGCACTGCTGCTCCTGGCGGTGACGGCGCTGTTCCTGTACGACATCGCCGCGGTGCGCGCCGGCCGGCCCGCGATGGCCTGGCGCCGGGAACTGGCCGACCAGATGGCCGGGCGGCCCCTGGACGACGTCTGGGTGCGGGTGGGCGCCGGCGTCGCCACCGTCCTCGGACTCTGGCTGCTCCTGCTGGCCCTCACCCCCGGGCTGCGGTCCCTGCTCCCGATGCGCCGCCCCCACCCCGACGTACGCGCCGGTCTCGACCGCGACGCGGCGGCGATGGTGCTGCGGGACCGGGCCATGGAGGTCGCCGGGGTGCGGTCGGTGCGCGTGCGCGTCACCCGCAGGCGGGCCGCCGTCCGCGCGGTGTCGCACTTCCGCGAGCTGGACGAGGTACGGGCCGACCTGCGCGCGGTGCTCGCCGACACGGTCGGGCGCATGGCACTGGCCCGGCCACCGGTGCCGGCGGTCCGGGTGCGACGTCCCGGCCGGAAGGGGTGAGCGCGGTGCTCAAGGTCGTCAACCGCGTCCTGCTCGGCATCGTGGGCCTGCTGCTGGTGGCCCTCGGCGGGTCCGTCCTGGCCGTCGGCCTGGGGGCGCCCGCGCCCTCCTGGTGGCTGCACGGCGGACGGCACGACGTCCTGCTGGACGAGGCCGAGCGGACCCGGTGGCGCGACGAGGGATGGTGGTGGCCGGTCGTGATCGCCGCGCTCGCCGTCCTCGTCCTGCTCCTCCTGTGGTGGCTGGTCGCGGTCCTGCGCAGGCGGCGGCTCGCCGAGGTGTTCGTCGACACGGGCGACGGTGACGAAGCCGTGCTGCGCGCCCGGGCGCTGGAGACCGCGCTCGCCCGGGAGGCGGGCCTGCCGGACGGTGTCGAGAAGGCCCGCGTGCGGCTGACCGGCCGGCGCGGTGTCCCGCGGGCCCGCGTCCGCCTGCGGCTGGAACCCCACGCCGACCCCGGCAGCGCGCTGGACACCCTCACCACCGGGGCACTGGCCCACGCCCGCGAGTCGGCGGGCCTCACCCGCCTCCCGGCCGAGGTGCGCCTCCGGTCGGTCAAGCACCACGCCGAACGGGTCAGCTGAGCCACCGGGCCCGGAGCGCGTCCGGGGCCGGCGGCCCCGCCGGAGCCGGCCCCACCGGAGCCGGAGCCGGCCCCGCCCGGCGGAAGAGGCTAGAACCCGTGCCGTACCCCGCCGTCCACCGGGACCATGACGCCCGTGATGTAGGAGGCGGCCGGGGAGAGGAGGAAGGCCGCGGCGCGGCCGAACTCCGCGGGGGTGCCGTAGCGGCGCAGCGGGATGCGGGACTGGGCCGCCCGGCGGGTGGCCTCCGGGTCGGCGGAGAGGGAGTCGAGCTCGCGGACGCGGTCCGTGTCGATGCGCCCCGGGAGCACCCCCACGACACGGATGCCGCGCGGGCCCAGCTCGTCCGCGAGGGACTTGGCGAAGCCGGCCAGCCCCGGGCGCAACCCGTTGGAGATGGTCAGGCCGGGCAGCGGCTCGTGCACCGAGCCGGACAGCACGAAGCCGATCACACCGCCCTCGCCCAGCTCCGCCGCGGCGGCCCGGGCCAGCCGCACCGCGCCCAGGAACACCGACTCGAACGCCGTCCGCCACTGCTCGTCGGTGGTGTCGGCCACGAACCCGGGCGGCGGGCCGCCCACGCTGACGAGGACGCCGTCGAAACGGTGGAACCGCTCACGCGCGGTCGCGATCAGCCGCGCCGCCGCCTCCGGGTCGGCGTTGTCGACCGCCACCCCGACCGCGTCCGGCCCCAGCTCGGCGGCCGCCGCGGCGACGCCCTCCCGCTCCCGCCCTGTGACGACCACCTTCGCGCCGTCCGCGACCAGTTCGCGCGCGGTGGCGTTGCCCAGCCCGCGGGTCGCCCCGGTGACGACGTACACCCGGTCCTTCAGTCCAAGATCCATGGCCCCTATCCTGCCTCCTCCTCGTCCCCGAACAGGGCGAGAGCCGTGTTCACCAGACCGATGTGGCTGAACGCCTGCGGGAAGTTGCCCAGCAGCCTCCCGCCGACCGGGTCGTACTCCTCCGCCAGCAGCCCCACGTCGTTGGCGAGTCCCAGCAGCCGTTCGAACAGCTCGCGCGCCTCGGTCGTCCGGCCCGTCATGTGCAGGGCGTCCGCGAGCCAGAACGAGCACACCAGGAAGGTGCCCTCGACACCGGGCAGGCCGTCGACGTCGGTGCGCTCCGCGGTGTAGCGGCGCACGAGCCCGTCCTGCCCCAGCTCCGCGCGGACCGCCTCGACGGTGCCGAGCACCCGGGGATCGTCGGGCGGCAGGAAGCCCACCCGGGGGATCAGCAGCAGCGCGGCGTCGAGTTCCCGGGAGCCGTAGGACTGCGTGAACGTGTTGCGTTCCTCGTCGTAGCCCTTCTCGCACACGTCACGGTGCACCTCGTCGCGCAGCGCGCGCCAGTCCTCGAGGTCGTCGCGCCCGGCGTGGCCCTCGAGGTCCGGGTTCTCCTCCAGCATGCGCACGGCACGGTCGGCGGCCACCCACACCATCACCTTGGAGTGCACGAAGTGCCGCCGGCCGCCGCGCACCTCCCACAGCCCCTCGTCCGGCTGCCGCCAGACCGACCGCAGGAAGTCCAGCAGCACCCTCTGCAGCGCCCACACGTCCGGGTGCGGGGACAGGCCCGACCGGCGGGCCAGCGCCAGCGAGTCCACGACCTCGCCGTACACGTCCAGCTGGAACTGGTCGACGGCGGCGTTCCCGACCCGCACCGGGGCCGCGCCGTCGAAGCCGGACAGCCACGGCAGTTCGGTCTCGGGCAGCCGCCGCTCGCCCGCCACCCCGTACATGATCTGGAGGTCCGCCGGGTCGCCCGCGACCGCGCGCAGCAGCCAGTCGCGCCACGCCTCCGCCTCGTCCTGGTAGCCGGCCGCCAGCAGCGCGCTCAGGGTCAGCGTGGAGTCGCGCAGCCAGCAGAAGCGGTAGTCCCAGTTGCGCACCCCGCCCGGCTCCTCCGGCAGGGAGGTGGTGGGCGCGGCGACGATGCCGCCCGTCGGCGCGTAGGTGAGCGCCTTGAGCGTGATCAGGGACCGCACGACCGCGTCCCGGTGCGGCCCGTCGTAACGGCAGCGGGACGCCCACGCGCGCCAGTCGGCGATGCTGTGCCGCAGCGAGGAGTACGGGTCCACCAGCGGCGGACGCGGCTCGTGGGACGGGTGCCAGGTGAGGACGAACGCGACCCGCTCGCCCGGCTTGACCGTGAACTCGGAGTGCGTGCTGCGGTCCTCGCCCCAGGTGGGCACCTCCGGCACGCTGCGCAGCCACACCGAGTCCGGCCCGGCGACCGCCACCCGGTGACCGTCCGCCCTGCGCACCCAGGGCACCACCGAACCGTAGTCGAAGCGCAGCCGGAGCGTGCTGCGGACGGTCACCTCGCCGCGGACGCCCTCGACGACGCGCACCAGGTCGGGCGCCCGGTCGCGCTGCGGCATCAGGTCCGTGACGCGCACCAGGCCCTCGTCGGTCTCCCACTCGGTGTCCAGGACGAGGGTGTCCCGGCGGTAGGCGCGGCGCGTGCACCGCCCGGCGCCCACGGGCGCGATGCGCCAGTGGCCGTTGTCCTCGTCGCCGAGCAGCCGGGCGAAGCAGGCTCCGGAGTCGAAGCGGGGCAGGCAGAGCCAGTCGACGGAACCGTCCGCGCCCACCAGGGCAGCGGTCTGCTCGTCGCCGATGAGCGCGTAGTCCTCGATGCGGTGCACGAGGTGCGGATGCCCGGCCGCCGGGTGCGGCAATCAGGGCGCGGCCGGGTGAACGGGCGGCTACACCGCCGCGGGCTCGGTGTCCTGCGCGCCCTCGGCGCCCGCCTCCCGCTCCGCCTTCTCCGCCCGCTCCCGGGCCTCGCGGCGGACCAGGACGACCCAGCCCACGGGGACGCCCGCGGCGAACAGCCACCACTGGACGGCGTACGCCATGTGGTTGCCGATGCTGTCGTGCTCGGGCGAGGGGACGGGCTGCGGGGAGTCGCCGCCCGGCTCGGGGTCGGTCAGGTCGACGTACCCGCCGAGGACCTCCCTGCCGAGCCGGTCGGCCTCCAGCTCGCTGTTGATCAGCATGATCTGCCGGTCCGGCAGGCCCCGGAGGTTCTTGATGCCGCTGTCCTCGGTCGTCTGGTCCTGCATCAGCCGCCCGGTGATGGTCAGCTCGCCCCCGGGCGGTGCGGGAACCTCCGGGAAGGCGGTCTGGCTCGGACCGTCCGAGGGGATCCAGCCCCGGTTGACCAGCAGGACCCTGCCGTCCTCGAGGACGAAGGGGGTCAGGACGTGGTAGCCGACCTCGTCGTCCGCGTTGGTGCGGCGGCGCACGACGACCTCGTCGGAGGCGTCGAAGCTGCCCCTCGCCGTCACCCTGCGGTACAGGTGGTCGCGGTCGACCTCCGCCCCGGGCGCGGTCAGCGACTCGGCGGGCACCGGCTTCGCGGCCAGGGAGTCGGCGATCACCTGGTTCAGTGCGACCCGGCGCTCGTGGCGGTGCAACTGCCAGAAGCCCAGCTCGACCATCGTCGGGATGAGCACGAGCGACAGCAGGGTGAGGATCACCCACTGGCGGGACAACAGGAAGCGGTACACCCCACGACCGTACAACCAGGGCCCGGCGGTGCATTCAGGCGGGTACGTCCGCACACCCGCCCGACGGGTACGTCCGCACACCCGCCCGACGGGTGCGTCCGCACACCCGCCCGAGGGGTGCGTCCGCACACCCGCCCGAGGGGTGCGTCCGCACACCCGGCCGACGGGGTCCGCCCGCCCCGCGCCCGGGCCGGCCGGCGGGGAACCCCGGGCCGGGGGCGCGGCGGCTTCCTCCGGGACCACTGCGCCGACCGGGTAGAACCTCCGGGCAGCGGCCCCCTCGGCTTGCCGGAGCCCCATCCGGACCCAACGATGCGGTTTATGACACGTTGCGAAGTGTGCGGGAACGACTACGCGCTGGCGTTCACCGTCACCACCCAGGACGGCGCCACCCACGTCTTCGATTCGTTCGCCTGCGCGATCCACCGCATGGCCCCGATCTGCGAGCACTGCCGGGTGCAGATCATCGGCCAGGGCGTCGAGGCCGACGGCCACTGGTACTGCGGAGCGCACTGCGCCCGCGCGGAGGGGAAGGCCGGCATCGTGGACAAGGTCGGCAGCGCGGGCGCAGTGCGCTCC
>NZ_LIRG01000189.1 GCF_001419695.1 Streptomyces prasinopilosus | reverse complement strand
AAGCCTGCTTCGAGATGAGGGCTCCCACCCACTTGATGGGGTAAGGCTCCCAGTAGACGACTGGGTTGATAGGCCGGATATGGAAGCACGGTAACGTGTGGAGTTGACCGGTACTAATAGGCCGAGGGCTTGTCCTCAGTTGCTCGCGTCCACTGTGTTGGTTCTGAAACCACGAACAACCCCATGCCTACGGCATGGTGCGGTTGATGTTTCATAGTGTTTCGGTGGTCATAGCGTAGGGGAAACGCCCGGTTACATTCCGAACCCGGAAGCTAAGCCTTACAGCGCCGATGGTACTGCAGGGGGGACCCTGTGGGAGAGTAGGACGCCGCCGAACAATTCTTGATAAAGGGTTGGACCCCGAACTTCGGTTCGGGGTCCAACCCTTTTTCGTTCCGCGTCACTTGAAGTTCACGTTGCGCGATGAGCATCGTTCTCATGGGTACTGCTGCACTACTCAGGGCCGCCGGTGTCGGAGTCGGTGACGAGGTGGTCGTGTCCGCCTTCGGGAACGTGGAAGTGGCCGAGGCCGTCACTCTCGCAGGTGCGTTGCCGGTGTTCGCCGAGATAGATCCGGCGACCTACTGCCTCGCGCCGGCCGCCGTGGAAGCGGCCGTCACCCCACGCACGGCGGCCGTCGTGGTCGTGCATCGTTTCGGCAGGCGCGCCGACCTCGCGCGACTGCACGCCCTCGGACAGCGGCACGGCCTGCTCGTGCTGGAGCACGGGGAGACCGAGGCCCCGTACGACGAGATCGCCAGGCGCAGGGAGCGGGCCGCCTACCTCGACGCGAAACTGCGGGGTGTGCAGACGCCTGACGGAGGCGACCGGCACACCTACCAGCAGTACGTCGTGCGGATCCCCGGGAACGGACGACCCGACCGGGACGCCTTCGCACGAGCCGTGCGGGCCAAGGGGGTCGAATGCAGGGTGCCGGTGAAGACGCCTGTGCACCGGCTGCCGGAGTTCCGGCGGTACGTGTTCCTGCCCGAAACCGAACGGGCTGCGGACGAGACGCTCGCCCTGCCCGTGGACGCCTCGTTGACCAAGCGGGACATGCAGCGTGTCGCGTCGGCGTGCAACGCGTTGGGCGGACTGCTGCAGCCTGCCGTCTGAACCGCGGTCGAGGACGGGCCGAGGCCGGTGGTTGGGAGCACGGGGCTGCTCAGGGTATGATCTATTCCGTTGCCGAGCGGGAAACCGCAGACGGCAACAGGCCCCTATAGCTCAGTCGGTAGAGCGTCTCCATGGTAAGGAGAAGGTCAACGGTTCGATTCCGTTTGGGGGCTCCGCGCAGAAAGGCCCCGCCCTCCAGGGCGGGGCCTTTCTCATGTCCGGATCCGCTCCGGCATCTCCGCTCCGGCTCACTCCTGGTGGAGTTCCGGGACGCGCATGGCGAGGATCGCCATGTCGTCGGAGGGGGCGTCGGAGGCGAAGCGTTCCACCGCGCGCATGATGCGGGCGGCGACCGCGCCGGCGGTCAGGCCCGTACAGGTCGTCAGAACGTCGGCGAGACCGTCGTCGCCGAGCATGCGGGGCCCCTCACGGCGCTCGGTGACGCCGTCGGTGACGCACAGCAGGACGTCGCCCGGATCGAGCGTGACCGTCTGCTCGTACAGCTCCAGGTCCTCCAGGACGCCGAGGAGGGGCTGGGGATCGGCTGCCGGTTCGACGGTGCCGTCCTGGCGCAGGCGCAGCGGCAGCGGGTGGCCGGCGCACACCACCTTCAGGTCCGCGCTGCCGTCCTCCCGGGGGCGCAGCTCGCCGTAGAGCAGGGTGAGGAAGCGGCTGCGGGCGCCCTCGTCGAGGATGGCGGAGTTCAGGCGCTCGAGGACCGCGGGGCCGCTGAGGCCCTCGCGGGCCAGCAGCCTCAGGGCGTGCCGGGCCAGGCCGGTGACGGCCGCAGCGTTCGGGCCCGTGCCGCAGACGTCACCGATGGCGAAGCCGTAGGCGCCGTCGCTGATCGGGAACAGGTCGTAGAAGTCACCACCGACCTCGTTGCCCTCGCCGGCCGCGCGGTAGATGACCTCGACCTCGACCCCGTCGATGACGGGCAGCTCCGGCGGCAGGAGGCTGCGCTGGAGGGACTGGCTGATGGCCGTGCGCTCGGAGTAGAGGCGGGCGTTGTCCAGGGCCAGGGCGGCCCTGCGGGAGAGGTCCTCGGCGAGTTCCAGGATCTCCTGGCGGAAGTGCTCGTCGGTCGGCTTGCCGAGCGTCAGCATGCCGATGACCCGGTTGCGGGCGACCAGAGGCAGGACCACCGTCTCGCCGCCGACCGCCGAGGCGGTGGTGAGGGTGGGGCCGATGCCGGAGGCGACCTGGCTGCTCGTGCCGCTGGACAGGCCCAGGCTGCGCATGGACGAGCGCAGGGCCGCCCGGTGGGCCACCTCCCCGGGAGCCGACCAGACACGGGCGCCGGGGGCCGGTACCGGATCGGGCGGGGGGATCTTCGAGAGCAGGGACTTGATGCCGTCGATGAGCTCCTCGTCCTCGTGCAGCACGTAGGAGAGGTACGGCTCGGACGCCTGGTCGGCGATCGTGTAGACGGCGCACCAGGTGGCCAGGGTGGGGACGGTCATCTGGGCCATGAGCGCCAGGGTCTGGTCGCGGTCCAGGGTGCCGGCCAGCAGGTCGGACGCCTCGACGAGGAAACTCAGCGAACCCCGGCGCAGCCGCTCCAGCTCACCCAGGCGGGCCGACTCGACGGCCAGGGCGATGCGGTCGGCGGCGAACTGGAGGCGCAGCGCCTCCTCGTTGGAGTACCGGCCGGCTCCCTCCGCGGCGACGCCGAGGGAGCCCGTGAGACGGCCCTCGACCTTGAGCGGAACCGTGACGACCGAGCGCATGCCGGTGCCGTTGAGGAGCGGCACCGCGCCGGGCAGGGAGGAGAGGTCGTCGTGGACGGCCGGCATGCGGGCGGAGCCGTAGCGGCCGGAGCCGGCCTCCACCGGGACGCGGGCGAAGCGCTGACGGGCGGAGGGCAGACCGGTGGAGGCGCGTACCTCGAGTTCCGTCTCGTCATCGGTGGCGAGGAGCAGGAAGGCGGAGTCGCCGTCGAGCATGTCGCGGGCGCGTTCCACCGTGCGCTGGAGGAGGCCGTCGAGGTCGTCCGGGGCGGGCGAACCGATGAACACCTCGAAGGGGTCGGTGCTCTGGCTCTCGGAGGAGCCGGCCGAATCGGCGGAGAGGCCCCGCAACGGGGTCTGCAGGACCGCCCGTTCGTGGTCCCTGACGAGAAGGCACACGGTTGACGGATCGCCGTCCGTGTCGCGGACACGCAGGTGCGAGGCGTAGACCGGGACCACCCGGCCGCCGGTGTCCCTTATGCCGTAGCTGCCTTCCCAGCGGGAGAGCTGGAGCGCCTCGGCGATGCCGGTGCCGGTCCCGGGGGTGTGCGGCCAGGCGGCCAGATCGGTCAGCGGCTTGCCGGTGACCTGGTCGGCCGTGTAGCCGAAGAGTTCCTCCGCGTCCTCGTTCCAGGAGGAGATCGCGCCGATCCGGTCGATCTGCACGACGGCGACGCGGACCCGTGCGTCGGCGATCGGGAGGAGTTCGGACGGCAGTGCCGGCCCGGCCGAGCGGGCGCCCACCGGACGGTCCGGAACGTCGAGCTGGAACCAGACGGTCTTGTGGGCGGAGGTGTACTCGACGCCCCAGCGGCCGGCCAGGGCCGCGCAGAGCTGGAGGCCGCGCCCGCCCTCGCGGTCGGGGCTGCCCATGCCGGAGGCGGGGCCCTGGAGCGGGACCTCACGCTCCGGGTACCGGTCGGTCACCTCGATCCGTACGCCCTCGTCGCAGCGCAGGCACAGCAGGTCGGCCCGGGTGCCGGCGTGGACCACGGCATTGGTCACGAGTTCGCTGGTGAGGACCACGGCGTCGTCGATGATGTCGGCGAAACCCCATCCCTGGAGGGTGTCGCGGACGAAGGAGCGGGCACTCGCGACCGAGCGTCCGACGGGCTCGAAGCTGGCGGCCGCGCGCGCGGTGATCACAGAACTCCTCGACCGGTTCTCGACGGGCACGGCCCCATGGTCGGCCGGCTCGTGCCGCTGGTGCGGCAGGCCGCCCGCCGGCCGAGGGTCCGGGGGCTGTTCCCCCGGGATCAGTCCGCTGGTCATGTGTGCGGCCGCCCTCCGATGCCCGCTCGTCTCCGTGCCGCAGCCCGGACCGGACGGACCGGCGTGGCTGGACGGCCGGATGCAAGGTTACTTACCTTCGCCGTCCGAGCGGAGGCCGGTCCGCCGTGTTTCCGTCGGAGGGGTGTCCGGCGGCCGGAGAAGGGCGTGCGGCGTGCGAAGCTGCCGAACTGTTATGGCCTGGTGGGGTGGGGGTGAAACACTGGGCGGGCCGGTTGTCGCGAAGGCCGGGCGGGACGGCTGTCCTCCGGGCCGGTCGGCGGTCCGGGTAGAGCTTCGGCGGGCAGGGCAGGTATCGCGGTAGTACACGCGTATGCACGAGTAAGCACAGCAGGCAGAAGCAGTCAGCAGTCACAGGTACACCGTGTGGTGGTACCCGAGCACAGCAGTAACGGTCGACCCCCGCGGGAGGGACACAGTGGAGTCTGGCGAAGCGACGCGGAGCAGGAACACGCGCGCGAAAGGCGGACAGTCCTCGGGCCGGCAGGGCGGGTCCCGGAGCGGGACCACCACGGTGGACACCGCGGCCCTGAACCGTCTGATGGTCGCCCTGGTGGCGATGCGGGACGGGAACTTCCGCAAGCGGCTCACGGTGTCCGGCGACGGCGTGATGGCGGAGATCGCGGCGGTCTTCAACGAGGTGGCCGACCGCAATCTCCATCTGACGGGCGAACTGGCGCGGGTGCGGCGCACGGTGGGACGGGAGGGGAAACTCACCGAGCGCCTGGAGACAGGGGCGTGCGAGGGCTCCTGGTCCAGCGCGATCGACAACTCGAACGCGCTGGTGGACGATCTGGTGCGGCCCGTCTCCGAGGTCAGCCGGGTGCTGTCGGCGGTGGCCGAGGGTGATCTGTCACCGCGGATGGAGCTGCGGGCGCAGCTGGGCGACGGGCAGGGGCAGCCGTTGCGCGGCGAGTTCCTGAAGGTCGGGCGCACCGTCAACAACCTGGTCGACCAGTTGTCGACGTTCACCGACGAGGTCACGCGGGTGGCCAGTGAGGTCGGTACCGAGGGCAAGCTGGGCGGTCAGGCCCGGGTGCGGGGCATGTCCGGTTCGTGGAAGGACCTCACGGACTCGGTCAACACCATGGCGGAGCGGCTGACCGCCCAGGTGCGCGACATCGCGCTGGTGACCACGGCGGTCGCCCGGGGCGACCTGTCCCGCAAGGTCACCGTGCACGTCGAAGGCGAGATGCTGGAGCTGAAGAACACCGTCAACACGATGGTGGACCAGCTCTCGGCGTTCTCCTCCGAGGTGACCCGCGTCGCGCGCGAGGTGGGCACCGAGGGCGCGCTGGGCGGCCAGGCGCAGGTGTCCGGGGTGGACGGCGTGTGGAAGGAGCTCACCGACTCCGTCAACACCATGGCCGGGAACCTGACGGCGCAGGTGCGCGGGATCGCGGAGGTGACGACCGCGGTCGCCAACGGTGACCTGTCGCGGAAGGTGACCGTTCCGGCACGGGGCGAGGTCGCGCAGCTGGCCGAGACGATCAACCAGATGACCGAGACGCTGAAGATCTTCGCGGATGAGGTCACCCGGGTCGCCAACGAGGTGGGGGCCGAGGGGCAGCTGGGCGGTCAGGCGAACGTACCGGGTGCCGCCGGTACCTGGAAGGACCTGACGGACTCCGTCAACACGGTGTTCCGGAACCTGACCACGCAGGTGCGGGACATCGCCGCGGTGACGACGGCGGTGGCCAACGGCGACCTGTCGCAGAAGGTCACCGTGGACGTGGCCGGCGAGATGCTGGAGCTGAAGAACACCGTCAACACGATGGTCGACCAGCTGTCCGCCTTCGGCGCCGAGGTCACCCGCGTGGCGCGCGAGATCGGTGTCGAGGGCGAGCTGGGCGGTCAGGCGCAGGTGCCCGGGGCCGCGGGCACCTGGAAGGACCTCACCGACTCCGTCAACACCGCGTTCCGCAACCTCACCGGTCAGGTGCGGAACATCGCCCAGGTGACGACGGCGGTGGCCAACGGCGACCTGTCGCAGAAGGTCACCGTGGACGTGTCCGGCGAGATGCTCCAGCTGAAGAACACCGTCAACACGATGGTCGACCAGCTGTCGAGCTTCGCCGACCAGGTCACGCGCATGGCCCGGGACGTGGGTACGGAGGGCCGGCTGGGCGGTCAGGCCAGGGTGGACGGCGTCTCGGGCACCTGGAAGGAACTCACCGACTCCGTCAACTCGATGGCGTCGAATCTGACCGGCCAGGTGCGCAACATCGCCCAGGTGACGACGGCGGTGGCCCGGGGCGACCTGTCGCAGAAGATCGACGTCGACGCGCGCGGGGAGATCCTCGAGCTGAAGAACACCATCAACACGATGGTCGACCAGCTGTCGTCGTTCGCCGACCAGGTCACGCGGGTGGCCCGCGAGGTGGGCACCGAGGGCCGGCTCGGCGGCCAGGCGCAGGTGCCCGGTGTCGCCGGGGTGTGGCGCGACCTCACCGACTCGGTGAACGGCATGGCGGGCAACCTCACCGCGCAGGTGCGCAACATCGCCCAGGTGGCGACCGCGGTGGCCCGGGGCGACCTGTCGCAGAAGATCACCGTGGACGCGCGCGGGGAGATCCTCGAGCTGAAGAACACGCTGAACACGATGGTCGACCAGTTGTCGTCGTTCGCCGAGGAGGTCACGCGGGTGGCCCGCGAGGTGGGCACCGAGGGGATCCTCGGCGGCCAGGCCGAGGTGCAGGGCGTCTCCGGCACCTGGAAGGACCTCACCCAGTCGGTGAACGGCATGGCGAACAACCTGACCCTCCAGGTCCGCAACATCGCCGAGGTCACCACCGCGGTCGCCAAGGGCGATCTGTCGAAGAAGATCACCGTCGACGCCAAGGGCGAGATCCTCGAACTCGTCACCACCGTCAACACGATGGTGGACCAGCTGTCGTCGTTCGCCGAGCAGGTGACCCGGGTGGCCCGTGAGGTGGGCACCGAGGGCATCCTGGGCGGTCAGGCGCACGTGCCCGGCGTCACGGGCATCTGGAAGGACCTGAGCGACAACGTCAACCTGATGGCCAAGAACCTGACCACGCAGGTGCGCAACATCTCCCAGGTGTCCGCCGCGGTCGCCAACGGCGACCTGACGCGGGAGGTCACCATCGAGGCGCGCGGTGAGCTGGCGCAGTTCGCCGACACCATCAACATCATGGTGAAGACGCTGAGGGCGTTCGCCGAGCAGGTCACCAAGGTGGCCCGCGAGGTCGGCACGGACGGCATCCTCGGCGGTCAGGCCCAGGTGCCGGGTGTGGCCGGTACGTGGAAGGACCTCACCGAGTCGGTGAACCGGATGGCGTCCAATCTGACCGGCCAGGTCCGCAACATCGCCATGGTGACCACGGCCATCGCCAAGGGCGACCTGACGAAGAAGATCGACATCGACGCGCGCGGGGAGATCCTCGAGCTGAAGACCACCATCAACACGATGGTGGACCAGCTGTCGTCGTTCGCCGAGGAAGTGACCCGGGTGGCCCGCGAGGTGGGCACCGAGGGGCAGCTCGGCGGCCAGGCACGGGTGCGCGACGTCGACGGCACCTGGCGGGACCTGACCGAGTCCGTGAACGAGATGGCGGGGAACCTGACCCGCCAGGTGCGTGCCATCGCACGCGTGGCGACCGCGGTGACCCGCGGCGACCTGAACCTGAAAATCGACGTGGACGCGTCCGGGGAGATCCAGGAACTCCAGGACTACATCAACAAGATGATCGCCAACCTGCGCGACACCACGATCGCCAACAAGGAACAGGACTGGCTGAAGGGCAATCTGGCCCGCATCTCCGGGCTGATGCAGGGCCGCCGGGACCTGGAGGACGTGGCGTCGCTGATCATGAGCGAGCTGACGCCGGTGGTCTCCGCGCAGCACGGCGCGTTCTTCCTCTCGATGCCCCTGGTCGACGGGGAGGACGTGAGCGCCACCGACGACGACCAGTACGAGCTGCGCATGCTCGGTTCGTACGGTTACTCGCTGGGCTCGATGCCGACGTCGTTCCGTCCCGGTGAGGGGCTCATCGGGACGGCCGCCCTGGAGAAGCGCACGATCCTGGTGGCGAACGCGCCCAGCGGCTACCTGAAGATCTCCTCGGGGCTGGGGGAGGCGCCTCCCGCCCAGGTGATCGTGCTCCCCGTGCTGTTCGAGGGGACCGTGCTGGGCGTCATCGAGCTCGCTTCGTTCACCCCGTTCACGCACATCCAGAAGGACTTCCTCAACCAGATCGCCGAGATGATCGCGACCAGTGTCAACACCATCTCGGTGAACACCAAGACGGAGCTGCTGCTGGCGCAGTCGCAGGAGCTGACCGAGCAGCTCCGTGAGCGTTCGGCCGAGCTGGAGCAGCGGCAGAAGGCGCTCCAGGCGTCCAACGCCGAGCTGGAGGAGAAGGCCGAGCTGCTCGCCCGGCAGAACCGCGACATCGAGGTCAAGAACACCGAGATCGAGGAGGCGCGGCAGGTCCTGGAGGAGCGCGCCGAGCAACTCGCGGTCTCCATGCGCTACAAGAGCGAGTTCCTGGCCAACATGTCGCACGAGCTGCGCACCCCGCTCAACTCGCTGCTGATCCTGGCCAAGCTGCTCGCCGACAACCCGGAGGGGAACCTCTCCCCGAAGCAGGTCGAGTTCGCCGAGACCATCCACGGCGCCGGCTCCGACCTGCTGCAGCTGATCAACGACATCCTCGACCTGTCGAAGGTCGAGGCGGGCAAGATGGACGTCTCCCCGACGCGCATCGCGCTCGTCCAGCTGGTGGACTACGTGGAGGCCACCTTCCGTCCGCTGACCGCGGAGAAGGGACTGGACCTGTCGGTGCGGGTCTCCCCGGAACTGCAGGCCACGCTGCACACCGACGAGCAGCGGCTGCTGCAGGTGCTGCGCAACCTGCTGTCCAACGCGGTGAAGTTCACCGACTCCGGGTCCGTCGAGCTGGTCATCCGTCCGGCCCGCGACGATGTTCCGCAGGCCATCAGGGAGCAGCTGCTGGAGGCCGGTTCGCTGACCGATCCGGACGCCGACCTGATCGCGTTCTCGGTGTCCGACACGGGCATCGGGATCGCCGCCAGCAAGATGCGGGTGATCTTCGAGGCGTTCAAGCAGGCGGACGGCACGACCAGCCGCAAGTACGGCGGCACGGGACTCGGACTGTCCATCTCCAGGGAGATCGCCCAGCTGCTCGGCGGTGAGATCCACGCGCAGAGCGAGCCGGGCCGCGGCTCGACGTTCACGCTGTATCTCCCGCTGCACCCGAGCGAGTTGCCGCCGCACGGCTACCCGCAGTCCATGCCGGCCCTGGAGGGCGGCGGTACCTCCGCCCCGGCCGATTCCTCCGGTGCGGCGGTGGAGGCGCCGGCCGAGGCGACGCCGTACCAGGAGGACCGGAACGGCCCGGCGGCCCTGTTCCGGCGGCGCCGCAGGCCCCTGCCCGAGCTGGGACAGCGGCCCGCGCCGCAGCAGCCCCAGCAGCCGGAGCAGTGGCTGGGTACGCCGGCACCGGAGCAGGACCCGGCCCCCCGGCCGCAGCGCGGCATCCGCTTCGGCGGGCAGAAGGTACTGATCGTCGACGACGACATCCGCAACGTGTTCGCGCTGACCAGCGTCCTCGAACAGCACGGCCTGTCCGTGCTCTACGCGGAGAACGGACGCGAGGGCATCGAGGTGCTGGAGCAGCACGACGACGTGGCGGTCGTCCTGATGGACATCATGATGCCCGAGATGGACGGATACGCGACGACGACGGCGATCCGGCGGATGCCGCAGTTCGCGGGACTCCCGATCATCGCGCTCACCGCGAAGGCGATGAAGGGCGACCGGGAGAAGGCGATCGAGTCGGGAGCCTCCGACTACGTGACGAAGCCGGTCGACCCCGATCACCTGCTGTCGGTGATGCAGCAGTGGATGAGGGGGGCGTGACCGGGACGCCCCAGGAGAGGGGGGTGTGAGGACGGCGGTCCGGGGCGTGCGATGGTGGAGGAGGGCTTCGCCGTTCATGCGGAGCTCCTGACGCGGCGTGCGTGAAGCCGTGTAGAAGTACGGGATTCGGGGAACCTTCTGGTCCCGCTCCGCGTTTCTGCTATGTGCACCGTGACATCACGGTGACAGGGTGTGGCGGTGGGCGGGGTGCGGCTACGATGACCGGCACAAGGACGGGCGGCGCAAGGGTGCCGTCCCCTGGGACGACACCCACCGGTGTCCACCCGGGACCTGCGGACAGGGGAGGCCCCAAGCCGGGGCGAGGAGGGCGGGCCATGGTCCAGAAGGCCAAGATCCTCCTGGTCGACGACCGGCCGGAGAATCTGCTGGCGCTGGAGGCGATCCTCTCGGCGCTCGATCAGACGCTGGTACGGGCATCGTCCGGGGAAGAAGCGCTCAAGGCGCTGCTCACGGATGACTTCGCGGTCATCCTGCTGGACGTCCAGATGCCGGGCATGGACGGCTTCGAGACCGCGGCGCACATCAAGCGGCGCGAGCGGACGCGGGACATCCCGATCATCTTTCTCACCGCGATCAACCACGGCCCGCACCACACGTTCCGCGGGTACGCGGCGGGAGCGGTCGACTACATCTCCAAGCCCTTCGACCCGTGGGTGCTGCGCGCGAAGGTCTCGGTGTTCGTCGAGCTGTACATGAAGAACTGCCAGCTCAGGGAACAGGCGGCGCTGCTGCGGCTCCAGTTGGAGGGCGACGGGAAGGACGCGGGCGAACAGAAGGAGTCCGCCGGCCTGCTCGCCGAACTCTCCGCGCGGCTCGCGGCGGTCGAGGAACAGGCCGAGGCCCTCTCCAAGCAGCTCAGCGACGAATCGACCGACGCGGCCGCGGTGGCCACGGCGGCCCATCTGGAACGCAAGCTCACGGGGTTGCGGCGGGCGCTGGACGCGCTGGAACCGGGCACGGGCGGCGCGTCCCCCCTGCCCTCGCGGAACTGACCGACGGCACGGGGGTTTTGCGCCTCGTCCGGCACGGTTCCGGGCCGAGCCCGCGTCAGTTTGTTGCCCCCGCGGCAGCGACACGAACGGGTGAAGCGGTCGGCACGCGTGTCCACCGGCGTCTCCCCCGGTAACCTCACCCCCATGGCCTCACGTCCCTCCGCAGCCAAGAAGCCACCCGCGAAGAAGGCGGCTGCTTCCGCGAAGGCTCCCGCGAAGAAGGCCGCCGCCAGGAAGCCGCCTCCCAGGAAGGCTCCGGCCAGGAAGCCGCCCGCCAAGAAGGCCGGGGCCAGGAGGCCCGCACCCCGGCCGGCTCCCAGCCCGGCCGGCGGTCTCTACCGGGTGGTGCGCGCCGTGTGGCTGGGGCTGGCGCACGCCGTCGGAGCGGTCTTCCGGGGCATAGGGCAGGGTGCCAGGAACCTCGACCCCGCCCACCGCAAGGACGGTCTCGCGCTGCTCCTGCTCGGCATCGGACTCGTCATCGCCGCGGGCACCTGGGCCGACCTGGAGGGGCCCGTCGGCGAACTCGTGGAGATCCTGGTCGCCGGCGCGTTCGGCCGGCTCGACCTGCTGGTGCCGGTCCTGGTCGCGGTCGTCGCGGTGCGCCTCATCCGGCACCCGGAGAAGCCGGAGGCCAACGGCCGTATCGTGATCGGCCTGTCCGCGCTCCTCATCGGTGTGCTCGGCCAGATCCACATCGCCTGCGGCTCGCCCGCCCGCGGCGACGGCATGCACGCCATAAGGGACGCCGGGGGGCTCATCGGCTGGGGCGCGGCCACGCCGCTGTCGTACACCATGACCGACGTGCTCGCCGTGCCCCTGCTGGTGCTGCTCACCGTCTTCGGGCTGCTGGTCGTCACCGCCACCCCGGTCACCGCCATTCCGCAGCGGCTGCGGCTCCTCGGCACCAGGCTGGGACTCGTCCACGACCTCGAACCGGAGGAGTTCGGCGAGGACGACGCGCGCTACGACGAACAGTGGCGCGAGGCGCTGCCCGCGAGCCGCCGAGGGCGCGGACGCGCTCCCCTGGAGTACGGCCCCGACCCCGCGGAGCCGGAGGCGCCGGCACGGCGCCGGGGCCGGCCGCGCAGGTCCGCGGTGCCCCAGCCCGACATGGACCGGCCGATGGACGCCGTGGACGTGGCCGCCGCGGCCGCCGCCTCCCTCGACGGCGCCGTCCTGCACGGGATGCCGCCCTCGCCGGTCGTCGCCGACCTGACCCAGGGCGTGCGCACGGGCGACCGCGAGCCGACCACCCCGACACCGGTGCCGGCCGCCCGCCCCCGGCAGGGCGAGCAGGACGGGCCGAGGCCGGGCGTCCGGCGGAACGCGCCGAAGCGGACCGGACAGGCCGAACAGGACCGGGAGCGGACGGCCTCCGGCGTCCTGGACCTCACCAAGACCCCGGCCGAGCCCCGCGACCTCCCCCCGCGCGCGGAGCAGCTCCAGTTGTCCGGCGACATCACCTACTCCCTGCCGGCCCTCGACCTCCTCGCGCGCGGCGGCCCCGGCAAGGCACGCAGCGCCGCCAACGACGCCGTCGTCGACTCGCTCACCACCGTCTTCACCGAGTTCAAGGTCGACGCCCGCGTCACCGGCTTCACGCGCGGGCCCACGGTCACCCGCTACGAGGTGGAACTCGGCCCGGCCGTGAAGGTCGAGCGGATCACCGCGCTGACGAAGAACATCGCGTACGCGGTCGCCAGCGCCGACGTACGCATCATCAGCCCCATCCCCGGCAAGTCCGCGGTCGGCATCGAGATCCCGAACACCGACCGGGAGATGGTCAACCTCGGGGACGTCCTGCGGCTCGCCGAGTCCGCCGAGGACGACGACCCGATGCTGGTCGCCTTCGGCAAGGACGTCGAGGGCGGCTACGTCATGCACTCGCTGGCGAAGATGCCGCACATGCTGGTCGCCGGCGCCACCGGCTCCGGCAAGTCGTCCTGCATCAACTGCCTGATCACGTCGATCATGATGCGGGCGACGCCGGAGGACGTCCGGATGATCCTGGTCGACCCCAAGCGTGTGGAGCTCACCGCCTACGAGGGCATCCCGCACCTGATCACACCGATCATCACCAACCCCAAGCGGGCCGCCGAGGCACTCCAGTGGGTCGTGCGCGAGATGGACCTGCGCTACGACGACCTGGCCGCCTACGGGTACCGGCACATCGACGACTTCAACCGCGCGGTGCGCGAGGGCAAGGTCAAGCCGCCCGAGGGCAGCGAACGGGAACTCCAGCCGTACCCGTACCTGTTGGTGATCGTCGACGAGCTGGCCGACCTGATGATGGTCGCCCCGCGGGACGTCGAGGACGCCATCGTGCGGATCACGCAGCTCGCGCGCGCGGCCGGCATCCACCTGGTGCTCGCCACGCAGCGCCCCTCGGTCGACGTCGTCACCGGTCTGATCAAGGCGAACGTGCCCTCCCGGCTGGCGTTCGCCACCTCCTCCCTCGCGGACTCGCGGGTCATCCTCGACCAGCCCGGCGCCGAGAAGCTGATCGGCAAGGGGGACGGCCTCTTCCTGCCGATGGGAGCGAACAAACCGACGCGTATGCAGGGCGCGTTCGTGACCGAGGAGGAGGTCGCCGCCGTCGTCCAGCACTGCAAGGACCAGATGACGCCCGTCTTCCGGGACGACGTCGTCGTCGGGACCAAGCAGAAGAAGGAGATCGACGAGGACATCGGCGACGACCTCGACCTGCTGTGCCAGGCGGCCGAACTGGTCGTCTCCACCCAGTTCGGCTCCACGTCCATGCTCCAGCGCAAGCTGCGCGTGGGCTTCGCGAAGGCGGGCCGGCTCATGGACCTCATGGAGTCCCGGAACATCGTCGGACCGAGCGAGGGTTCGAAGGCCCGTGACGTTCTCGTGAAGGCCGACGAGCTGGACGGCGTGCTCGCCGTCATCCGAGGGGAGACGGAAGGGTAGGCGGCGGGGCACGGTGGTCGCCCCGGCGCACCCAGATGGCCGATCGTGACCCACCCGTAAGGGATCAGTGCGCAACCCTTTCCCCCGGTCGCACGTCAACTTGGGGAAACGATAAGCAGCAGTGCCGTCATCGGCATGTCGGGCCATTCCGATGGCGTACAAAGTCCGGCCGCCCGGTTGCCCCACCCTTTTGTCACCCCCCTAGACTGAACCTCCAGCACAGGTGGCTACACGCTCGAAAGGCGCCCCCGTGTCCATCGGCAACTCCCCTGAAGACGAGCGTCCGTTCGACGACGTATCCGACGTATCCGACCTGTCCGAGGGCGTCTCCGAGGACGCCTCCGAGGGAGACCGTCCCTCCGTCGGACGCGCGCTGAAGCAGGCGCGCATCGCCGCCGGCCTCACCGTCGACGACGTCAGCACCGCCACCCGGGTCCGCATCGCGATCGTGCACGCCATCGAGGCGGACAACTTCGAGCCCTGCGGCGGCGACGTCTACGCGCGCGGGCACATCCGGACCCTGGCCCGGGCCGTGCACCTCGACCCCGGCCCGCTGATCGCCCAGTACGACGCCGAGCACGGAGGCCGCCCGGCACCCACCCCGGCCGCCCCCCTGTTCGAGGCGGAACGCATCCGCCCCGAGCGGCGCGGGCCCAACTGGACCGCCGCCATGGTGGCCGCGATCGTCGTCGTCATCGGCTTCGTCGGGTTCACGATGGTCAACGGCGGCGACGGCGACAGGACGAACGTCGCCGACGGCGACGCCACCGCGAGCGCGTCCGGATCGCCCACCCCCAAGTCCGGGAAGACCGTCCCCGAGCCGGAACCCTCCGACAGCGCCATCGCTGCCGCGCCGCAGGACAAGGTGATCGTCAAGGTGAGCGCCCCGGACGGGCGCAGCTGGATCTCGGCCAAGGACCACAGCGGCCGGCTGCTCTTCGACGGACTGCTCGCGCAGGGCGACTCCAAGACCTTCGAGGACAGTTCGAAGATCAACCTCGTGCTCGGTGACGCCGGCGCGATCGACCTCTTCGTCAACGGCAAGAAGATCGAGGACGACTGGCAGCCGGGCGCCGTGGAGCGCCTGACCTACACCAAGGGCGACCCGCAGGCCGGATAGCGGGCGACCCGCAGGACGCTTCGTCGACGGGGCCGGCCGAGATCGGGCAACCCCGTCGACGTGGGGCGTCAGCGGGACGAAGTAGTCTTGAGCCCATGCCTGATCGCCGCACCGTCGCACTCGTCACCCTTGGCTGCGCCCGTAACGAGGTGGACTCGGAGGAGCTCGCAGGCCGTTTGGAGGCGGACGGCTGGCAGCTCGTGGAGGACGCCGAGGACGCGGACGTCGCCGTCGTGAACACCTGCGGTTTCGTCGAAGCCGCCAAGAAGGACTCCGTCGACGCCCTCCTGGAGGCCAACGACCTCAAGGGCCACGGAAGAACGCAGGCCGTGGTGGCGGTGGGCTGCATGGCCGAGCGGTACGGCAAGGAACTCGCCGAGGCGCTCCCCGAGGCCGACGGCGTGCTCGGCTTCGACGACTACACCGACATCTCGGACCGCCTCCAGACCATTCTGAACGGAGGCATCCACGCCTCCCACACCCCGCGTGACCGGCGCAAGCTGCTGCCGATCAGCCCCGCCGAGCGCCAGGAGTCCGCCGCGTCCGTCGCCCTCCCGGGGCACGCCCCGGTGGACCTGCCCGAGGGCCTCGCCCCGGCCTCCGGTCCCCGCGCGCCCCTGCGGCGCCGGCTGGAGGGGACCCCGGTCGCCTCCGTGAAGCTCGCCTCCGGCTGCGACCGGCGCTGCTCCTTCTGCGCCATCCCGTCCTTCCGCGGCTCCTTCATCTCGCGCCGGCCCAGCGACGTGCTGAACGAGACGCGGTGGCTGGCCGAGCAGGGCGTGAAGGAGGTCATGCTGGTCTCCGAGAACAACACCTCCTACGGCAAGGACCTGGGCGACATCCGCCTCCTGGAGTCCCTGCTGCCCGAGCTCGCCGAGGTCGACGGCATCGAGCGGGTCCGCGTCAGCTACCTCCAGCCCGCCGAGATGCGCCCCGGCCTGATCGACGTGCTGACCTCCACCCCCGGGGTCGCCCCGTACTTCGACCTGTCCTTCCAGCACTCCGCGCCCGACGTGCTGCGCGCGATGCGCCGCTTCGGCGACACGGACCGCTTCCTGGAACTCCTCGACACCATCCGGAGCAAGGCGCCCGAGGCCGGTGTGCGCTCCAACTTCATCGTCGGCTTCCCCGGCGAGTCCGAGGCCGACCTGGCCGAGCTCGAGAGGTTCCTGACCCACGCACGGCTGGACGCCATCGGCGTCTTCGGCTACTCCGACGAGGAGGGCACCGAAGCGGCGACGTACGAGCACAAGCTGGACGAGGACGTCGTGGCCGAGCGGCTGGCGCGGGTCTCCCGGATGGCCGAGGAACTCGTCTCGCAGCGCGCCGAGGAGCGGGTCGGCGAGACCGTGCACGTGCTGGTGGAGTCCGTCGACGAGGAGGAGGGCGTGTACGGCCGGGCGGCGCACCAGGCTCCCGAGACCGACGGCCAGGTGCTGCTCACGAGCGGCACGGGGCTGCGTCCCGGCCGTATGGTCGAGGCGAAGGTCGTCGGCACGGAAGGTGTCGACCTGGTGGCCGAGCCGCTGTTCCAGGGTTCGCCCGCGCTGAGCGAGGAGGCGGGCAGATGACGGGTGCCCCGGCGTCCGCGGCGGGAGGCCCCTCCGGTGCGAGGAGGGCGCAGGCGGGACCGGCCGGTCGTTCGCGGCCCGGCGGAGTCCCGGGCGGCGAAGTCCCCCCGACCCCGGTTTCCGGTGGCGCGGCCGACGGTGCCGCGGGCGGCGTTCCGGACGGGGTTCCCGGCGGCACGCCGCTCGGCGTCTCCCGGAACGTCCCGGGAGACGACGGCCGTGACGCGGACGGACACCCGGCGCGGGGCAAGAAGATCGCGGCGGCCGCCGTCGACCAGGCCAGTGTCTGGAACATCGCCAACCTGCTCACCATGCTCCGGCTGGTCCTCGTCCCGGCCTTCGTCGCCCTGATGCTGGCCGACGGGGGATACGACCCGGCCTGGCGCTCGCTCGCCTGGGCCGCCTTCGCCGTCGCCATGATCACCGACCTGTTCGACGGCCATCTGGCGCGCACCTACAACCTGGTCACCGATTTCGGGAAGATCGCCGATCCCATCGCCGACAAGGCGATCATGGGGGCGGCGCTGATCTGTCTGTCCGTGCTGGAAGACCTTCCCTGGTGGGTCACCGGAGTCATCCTGGGCCGGGAGATCGGCATCACCCTCCTGCGCTTCCTGGTCATTCGCTACGGTGTGATCCCGGCGAGCCGCGGGGGCAAGCTCAAGACCCTCACCCAGGGCGTGGCCGTCGGCATGTACGTGCTGGCGCTGACGGGGTGGCTGGCGACTCTGCGGTTCTGGGTGATGGCCGCGGCCGTCGTGCTCACGGTCGTGACCGGGCTCGACTACGTGAGACAGGCCATTGTGCTGCGCCGACGGGGAATTGCGGAGAGGAAGGCCGCGTTGGAAGAGATGGAAGCGTGAGTTCTCCGGCCGTCGAAGTGGTGAGACTACTCACCGTAAGAGACATGACGCTGGCCGTCGCGGAATCGCTGACCGGCGGTCTGGTGGCCGCGGAGATCACCTCCGTCCCCGGGGCGTCGAGGGTGTTCCGGGGGTCGGTCACGGCGTACGCCACCGAGCTCAAGCATGAACTGCTCGGCGTCGACGCCGCCCTGCTGGCGCGGAACGGAGCGGTGGATCCGCAGGTGGCGGCGGAGATGGCGGCCGGTGTCCGCAAGGCACTGGGCGCGGACTGGGGGATCGCGACCACGGGCGTCGCCGGCCCGGATCCCCAGGACGGGCAACCCGTCGGAACCGTCTACGTGGCCGTGCACGGGCCGTCGTCGGCGCTTTCGGGTTCCGCCGGTGGCAGAAAAGTGGAGCGCCTGAGGTTGAACGGCGACCGGACGGAAATTCGTATGGAGAGTGTGCGGAGCGTACTCGCACTGCTTCTCGAAGAGCTTGCGGGCGAACAGACCGGGAATGAGCGGGCACAGGATACGGAACGGAACGGGGGGTTTTGATGTGTGCAGCCCAGAGTGAAAACAACATCGCTCCCCGCACGGCCGCAGCGCAAGGCGGTACGGTGGGGCGAGAAGGATCCGGATACACGGCCCGAGGAGGGAGCCACCGATGATTCTGCTCCGTCGCCTGCTGGGTGACGTGCTGCGTCGGCAGCGCCAGCGCCAGGGCCGTACTCTGCGCGAAGTCTCCTCGTCCGCCCGAGTCTCGCTCGGCTATCTCTCCGAGGTGGAGCGGGGGCAGAAGGAGGCTTCCTCCGAGCTGCTCTCCGCGATCTGCGACGCGCTGGACGTACGGATGTCCGAGCTCATGCGGGAAGTGAGCGACGAGCTCGCCCTCGCGGAGCTGGCCCGGTCGGCTGCAGCAACCCCCAGCGAACCCGTACCCGCTCCGGTTCGACCGATGCTGGGTTCCGTCTCGGTGACCGGCGTGCCACCGGAACGGGTGACCATCAAGGCGCCCGCCGAAGCGGTGGACGTCGTCGCCGCCTGACGCGGCGCACCAGTGTGACAGGCCCCGGTCGGGGCTCTTCCGGGAGATCCGGAGGGGCGTCGCCGGGGTTTTCGCTTGCCCGTGTCCCGGGGCCGCGCCGTCCCGGTCCCGCCCCGTGTGTGTGCGTTTGCCGGTCCGAGGCGTGACCGCCATGGTTGAGGGAACGAGGAAACGAGGGAGCATACGGGGGGATTCAGCCACGGAGGTGCGGATGTACGTCGTGAAGAGCCCATTGTCCGACGAGAACCTGAAGACGGTGTCCGAGGCGCTCCAGGGAGCCCTCGTCGACCTGGTGGACCTCAGCCTGGTGGCGAAGCAGATCCACTGGAACGTGGTCGGCCAGCGCTTCCGTTCCGTCCACCTGCAGCTCGACGAGGTGGTGGCCCTCGCGCGGACGCACACCGACACCGTGGCGGAGCGCGCCGCGGCACTGGGCGTCTCACCCGACGGGCGCGCCGCGACGGTGGCCGTCGGCAGCGGCATCGGGGTGACGCCCGAGGGCTGGGTCGACGACACGGCCGCGGTGGGCGCCATGGTGGACGCCCTGGGCGCGGTGATCACGCGGATGCGTGAACGGGTCGACGCGACGGGTGAGGCGGACCCGGTGAGCCAGGACCTCCTCATCGCGGTGACGGGCGATCTCGAGAAGCAGCACTGGATGTTCCAGGCCGAGAACGGGTGACGTGTCCCCGGACGCTGCCCTGAGCGGCAACGAGCCGGGCCGGGCCCGCACGCGGTGCGCCGGGGCCGCGGGGCGAAGGAGACGGCGATCGGTGCGGCGCGCGCCGCGACCGCGTGCCGTCGGTGCGTTCCGGACACCCCGATGAACGGCCTCATAGCGTCCGGCCGGAGGCGGACGGCCAGGAGGACGCGGGCGGCCCGCCTGAGTGCTCGGGCCGCTCTGCTGGGACTCGGGATCCTGTGGTGGTGGGCCGCAGCGAGACTGCTGCTGACCCCCGACGCCGGAGTGCTGGAGGCGACGGTCGCGGCCGGCAGCTGGGGCCTGAGCCTGCTTCCGGTGCACTGCGTGCCGAAGGGCCGTACGAAAGGCGGTCTTGCGGACGGGCGGTGGCGGCGGGCCTGGAGAACGGCCTCCGGTGCCCCGGAGGCCGGCGCCCCGACGGCGGTCGCTTCGTCGGGGACCGGTACCGCGGCATCGCCCCGTCCCCGCTCGGGTGGGGAATCCGGCCTGTGGTGAGGGAACGCTGCGCCCGGTGAGGGCCCCGCGGGGCGCGGGGGCCGTGCGGGGAACGTACGGGCGGGCCCGGCCCCGTCCCCCGGCTCAGGAGCCGGGGGACGGGGCCGG
>NZ_LIRG01000188.1 GCF_001419695.1 Streptomyces prasinopilosus | reverse complement strand
TCCTGGAACTCGCCGAGGACCCGAGCACCCCCCTCCTCGAGCGGGCCAACTTCCTGGCGATCTTCGCCAGCAACCTGGACGAGTTCTTCATGGTCCGGGTGGCCGGCCTCAAGCGCCGCATCGCCACCGGCGTCGCCACCCGCTCCGCCTCCGGCCTCCAGCCGCGCGAGGTGCTGGAGATGATCTGGTCCCGTTCGCGCGAGCTGATGGCGCGGCACGCCGCCTGCTTCCACGAGGACGTCCTGCCCGGGCTGGCGGACGCGGGCATCAACCTGGTCCGCTGGAGCGAGCTGACGGAGAAGGAGCAGGCCCGCCTGTTCACCCTCTTCCGGCACCAGATCTTCCCCGTGCTGACCCCCCTGGCGGTCGACCCGGCGCACCCCTTCCCGTACATATCGGGACTGTCGCTGAACCTGGCCGTGATCGTGCGCAACCCGGTCACCGGTCACCGGCACTTCGCCCGGGTCAAGGTGCCGCCGCTGCTGTCCCGCTTCCTGGAGAGCTCCCCCGGCCGTTACGTCCCCGTCGAGGACGTCATCGCCGCCCACCTGGAGGAGCTGTTCCCGGGCATGGAGGTGCTCCAGCACCACGCCTTCCGGCTCACCCGCAACGAGGACCTGGAGGTCGAGGAGGACGACACCGAGAACCTCCTCATGGCCCTGGAGAAGGAACTCATGCGGCGCCGCTTCGGCCCGCCGGTGCGCCTGGAGGTCGAGGAGTCCATCGACCGCGACGTCCTGGACCTCCTGGTGCGCGAACTGAAGATCAGTGAGGCCGAGGTGTACCCCCTGCCGGGGCCGCTCGACCTCACCGGCCTGTTCCGGATCCACGGGCTCGACCGGCCGGAGCTGAAGTACCGGTCGTTCATCGCCGGCACGCACCGCGACCTCGCCGAGGTCGAATCGGCCTCCCCGCCGGACGTCTTCGCCGCGCTGCGCAGCCGGGACGTCCTGCTGCACCACCCCTACGACTCGTTCTCCACGTCCGTGCAGGCCTTCCTGGAGCAGGCCGCGGCCGACCCGGACGTCCTCGCGATCAAGCAGACCCTGTACCGGACGTCCGGCGACTCCCCGATCGTCGACGCGCTCATCGACGCGGCCGAGGCGGGCAAGCAGGTCCTCGTCCTGGTCGAGATCAAGGCCCGCTTCGACGAGTCCGCCAACATCAAGTGGGCGCGCAAGCTGGAGGAGTCCGGCTGCCACGTCGTCTACGGCCTGGTCGGCCTGAAGACCCACTGCAAGCTGTCCCTGGTGGTCCGCCAGGAGGGCGAGACGCTCCGGCGGTACAGCCACGTCGGCACCGGCAACTACCACCCGAAGACGGCCCGGCTCTACGAGGACCTCGGCCTGCTCACCGCCGACCCGCAGGTCGGCGCGGACCTCTCGGACCTGTTCAACCGCCTCTCCGGCTACTCGCGCCGCGAGACGTACCGGCGCCTGCTGGTCGCCCCCAAGTCCCTGCGCGACGGACTGGTCTCCCGGATCGACAAGGAGGCCCAGCACCACCGCGCCGGACGCCCCGCGTACGTCCGCATCAAGGTCAACTCGATGGTGGACGAGGCGATCATCGACGCCCTGTACCGGGCCTCGCGGGCGGGGGTGCCGGTGGACGTGTGGGTGCGGGGCATCTGCGCGATCCGGCCGGGCGTGGAGGGGCTGTCGGAGAACATCCGGGTCCGTTCCGTCCTCGGCCGCTTCCTCGAGCACTCCCGCATCTTCTCCTTCGGCAACGGCGGCGAGCCCGAGGTGTGGTTCGGCAGCGCGGACATGATGCACCGCAACCTGGACCGCCGCATCGAGGCACTGGTCCGGGTGACCGACCCCGCACACCGGGCGTCCCTGAACCGGCTGCTGGAGTCCGGTATGTCCGACACCGTCACGTCCTGGCACCTCGGCCCGGACGGCGAGTGGACGCGGCACGCGACGGACGCGGAGGGCCGGCCGCTGCGACACATCCAGGAGATGCTCATAGACGCCCGGAGGCGCCGGCGTGGCACAGCGACACCTTGACCCGACGGGCCCGAGGACCGGCTCGGGGCCGGGTCCGGGCCCCGGCCCGAAGACCGGACCGGCCACCGGTCCGGCGGGCGGCCCGGTGATCGGCCCGGCGGGCGGTCCGGCAGGCGGTCCGGCCGGTCCGGTGCCCGCGGAGGCCCTGGCGGGTTATCTGCGGGCCCAGGCCACCGAGTTCCTGCGCGCGCTGCGCCTCCACCGGGAGGCGGGGGCGGGCGCGGCGGCCTCGGAGGGTTCCGTCGAGGCGGCGCTCGCGCTGCGCCGGGCGGCCCGCCGGATCAGCGGCAGCCTGCACACCTTCCAGGCGGTCCTGGATCCCGGCTGGTCCGAGGCGATGCGCCCGGAGCTGGCCTGGGTCTCCGGCACCCTGGCGCTGGAACACGCCTGCTCGGCACGTCTGGAGCGGCTGCTCCAGGCACTGCACCGGCTGTCCGGCACGGGGGCGCTCCCGGCCCGGGGACCGGCCGGGGCGGGTGCGTCCGGCGGCCCCGGCAGGTCCGGCGCGGCGGCCCGGTCCTCCGCCCCGGCCGCGGTCGCCGCCCGGGGCGGCTCCCCCTCCGCGTCCTCCGCCGCCGGAACCACCACCGCCGCCCCCGAGCGCGGCAGCCTCACCGTGGGCGCCGCCAAGGCCGGCGCCCTGCTGGACCGGCAGCTCACCCTGGCCCGGACCCGGGCGCACTCCACGGCGCTCCAGGCGCTCGGCTCCTCCCGGTTCCACGCCGTCGCCGACAAGGTCGCCGTGCTGGCCAGCGAGGTCCCGCTGGCCCCGGCCGCCCCGGCCACCGACCTGCGCCCGCTGGCCGAGGCCGCGCGGGAACGGCTCGTGGACGCCGTCGCGGCGCTGCCCCTGCTCACCGCGGGCAGCCCGTACAACGCGGAGGCGCTGGTCCACGGGCTGTCCCCGGACCCGGCTCCGCATCCGCAGGACGCCCCCTGGCACCAGGTCCGCCTGCTGCTGCGCCTGCACCGGTACGCCCGCGAGGTGCTGCTCCGGGCCGCCGGGGCCGCCGAGGCCG
>NZ_LIRG01000187.1 GCF_001419695.1 Streptomyces prasinopilosus | reverse complement strand
CCGGAACGCCGGGCGGGGGCGGGCGCCGGGTCCGCGCACGCGGCGCGGAGCGGGCGGCGCACGGCACGGGTGAGCCCCCGCGGGCGGTTCCGGAGGGTTCTCCGGGCCGTCCGCGGGGGCTCGCCGTGTCTCACTCCCCGAGGATCGCCCTCAGGTCGGCGGCGTTCGCCTCGGTGACCTTCCACAGCGCCTGCTGGCGCTCGTGGACGTCGGCGACGGTCGCCGCGTGGCGGTCCAGGATGCCGGTCGCCCGCTCGGTGAGCACGGCGCCCAGGTTCCGGTCGTGCACGGAGACGCCCCACTCGGGGCGCTCGATGTCGGCCAGGAAGTACGCCATCTTCGGGTGCGAGATCAGGCTGATGATCGGCGTGCCGACGCCGAACGGGATCATCCCGGCGTGCCCGCGCATGCCGATGACCAGGCGGGTCCTCGCGTACAGGTCCCGGATGGCGTCGTTGTCGAAGTCGTACATCGGGATCACCGGCAGCGAGATGCCGTGCTCGCGGCGCAGGTCGAAGGCGATCCGCTCGTCGTCCAGCGAGTGCGCCACGCAGCGGACCTCGGTGTGCGCGCCGATGCCGCGCACGGCCTTGGCGATCTCCGCGAGGAAGTGCCCGTAGTCGTGCCCGAAGCGCAGGCCCGCCCGGTCGTAGGCGGCGTTGAGCAGGACGGTGTCCTCGCGCTCGGCCGGGTCCGTCCAGCCCGGCACCAGGTGGCGGCTGACCGTGGTGGGGCAGGGCTGGAAGCGGACCTTGTCGTGCAGGTGGCCGGGGAGCATGGCCCGCACCCTGGCGATGGAGCCGTGGTTGCGCAGCCCGAAGAACGCGGACTTCTCCACCAGCAGGCGCAGGCTCTCCCGGAAGCGCCCGGCCCGGTACGACTGGCCGTCGAAGGCGTTGAAGCCGACCGCGTACACCATGATCGGCACGTCGACGGCGCGCAGGTGCTCGTCGGGCACGTTCCACTGCCAGGCGCTGTTGCCGTTGGGCATGGTGTCGGGGATGAACAGTCCGCCGCCGCCGATGACCAGGCCGCGCCGGGCGTTGACCCGCTCCAGGGCGGCCTCGTCGAACAGCCGGTGGGCGTGGACGGAGTGCCAGCGGCGGGAGGTGGTGTCCGGGCCGAAGCCCAGGCGGACGGTCTCCGGCAGCAGCTTGTCGCCGGCGTTGCCCTGGCGGTCCATGTAGAAGGCGACGTGCGCCAGCTGGTCCTCGGCGCCGCCCGTCTCCTGCTCGGGCACGGAGGCGGCGCGCCGGGCCCACAGCCGGCTCGCGCGGTGGGTGGGGTCGACGGAGAGGCCGGCGGTGGCGTACCGCAGCGACTCGGCGTGCTCGCCGTGCACCCAGGCCATCTGGGCGAGCCGGGCGTAGGCGGTCGCGGCCCGGTTGGGGGCGGCGGTGGCGAGCAGCAGCCGGGCCCTGGCCTCGTCGTAGCGGGAGACGCTCATCAGGGCGTGCCCGAGCACCTCGTGCGGCCACGCCTCGTCGAGCGGGAGGTGCACGCCGCTCAGGACGTCGACGGCGTCCTGGTAGTCGCCGGCGGCGATGTGCGCGGCGGCCACCTTGCGGGCGCTCTCGGCGTCCCCGGTGCGGGCCACGTGCGGGGTGCCGAGGTGCACCAGCAGGTCGTGGTGGAGGGTGCCGGGCCGGGCCAGGTAGGCGGCCTGGAACTCGGCGTCGGACAGCTCGAACTCGCGCCAGCGCTCCTCCGCCCGCCCGTACCCGGCCTCACCGCCCTGCCAGGGCTTGTGGCGGCCGGTGAAGTGCAGGATCGCGGTGTCCTCGGGGACCGGCAGGTCGCCGGACAGGCGGCGCTTGACGAAGTTGTAGCGGGCGTCGAGGCGGACGAAGTCGCCGTCCAGGACGGCGTTGAGGATGCCCTGGTCGTGCTTGTCGAGTTCGTAGTCGCCGCTGCGCCCGGTCGCGTCCAGCTTCGCGCAGAACGCGTCGCTGAGGTACTCGCGCTGGATGACCAGCAGTCCGGAGTTCAGCTTGTGCTGCCCGTAGAAGAACTGCGGGACGGCCGCCAGGCCCTCGCGCAGCCGCAGCAGTTCACCGAGGTCGCCGAGGACGACCATGTCGGTGTCGAGCGTGATGACCGTGTCGTACTCGCGCAGCCGGAAGACGTCGAGGATGAAGTACGCCTTGCGGACCAGGTAGTTGTCCTGGTCGCCCTTCTTGTACGTGTCGTAGTGCCCGGTGTCCACCCGGCGCAGCACGATCCGCGGGTGCAGGGCACGGATCCGGGCGATCGAGCCGGGGCGCAGGTCGTCGTGGAGGACGACGAAGTCCTCGCACACGCCCGGGTTGGACAGGGCGAGGCTGCGCAGCAGGGCGAGGAAGCCGGGCAGGTAGTTCTCGTCGACGTAGGAGGCGAAGGCGACGCGGCGCTTGCCGGTGAGCGCGTCCGACGGGAGGGCGGATGCCGGGAGGGCGGTGGTCGTGGCCCCGGGGGTGGTGGTCATCGCAGGGAGATCCTCATGTCGGTCACTCGCTGGGCCCGCTGCATGACCCATTCCTTCTCGCTGGTGTATTCGTGCACGGAGGTGATCGGCATCTTCATGGCTTCGGGCACGCGGTAGGCGCCGCTCTCGTAGAAGTCGAAGCCGATCAGGTCGAGGGTGGGGCTGACGTCCAGGAAGTCCAGCAGGAACAGCATGTTGAAGCCGGTGGTCGGGATGCCCGACCAGGCGTCGGTGCCGAGCCTGCCGATGGTGCGCACGGGCCAGCGCAGCGACTCGTCGCCGAGGTGGCGCTGGGCACCGGGCACCAGGCGGTTGCGCAGGGAGTACTTCCAGTCGCCGGAGACGCCGCCGAACACGAGCCGGGTGGTGACCGGCCGGTCCCAGTTGAAGCCGTGCTTGTGGATGGTGGCGTGGATGTCGGTGCGTCCGCCGGTGTGCCTCTCGTCGATGCGGTACGAGTTGAAGCGGACCACCAGGTCGTAGGCGTCGATCTCGGCGCCCATCGAACTGGATCCGACGCGGCCGGAGTTGGCGATGAGGCAGACGGACTTGCCGGCGATCAGGTTGCGGAACTCGCCGAGGCCGATCCACTGCACGCCGCCGACGGTGGGGTCGGCGACGGGGCCGCGCATCCGGTTGCGGCGCTGCTCGGCGTAGAGGGCGAGGACCTCGGTGAGCGCGGACAGGTCGGCGCCGCCGCGCGCGGCGCGCAGTTCCAGGTACTGGCGCAGGAGGTCCTGGCGGTCGGCGACCGGCGCCTGCCCGGCGGCCAGCGCGAGGAGTGCTCCCACCATGCGCGGCTCGGCCTCGGCCCAGTCCCCCGCGGCGTGCGCGGCCAGGCCCTCGGCCCACACGTCGGTGGCGGGGCCGGCGGCGAACCGCTCGGCGCGCGGGCACTGGCGCCGCAGCAGGTCCAGCAGCTCCCGGTCCTTCTCCCCGGCGGCGCGCAGTCCGGCGATCTTCGCGGCGACCCCGAACCCGTCGCTGTCGGTGAGGCCCAGGTACCGCTCGTAGGCGGGGACGGCCTCGCCCTCGTCGCCGAGGGCCTCCATCAGCCGGGCGCGCAGCCGCCAGCCGGCGCGGGAGTTCCTGCGCTGGGCGAGGACGGTGTCGCTGATGACCAGGGCGAGGTCCAGCTCGTCGTCGTAGCCGCACTCCAGGGCCTTGTTGGCGACGGCGAGCAGGGCGTCCAGCACGTCGTTGGGGAGGCCGGCGGCGGGGGCCGACGTGCCCTTGACGACCCGCTTGAGGCGGGCCGCGGCACCGCCCGGCGCGCCCGGCGCGGCGGCGGGGGCGTCACCGGTGGCGACCACGACGAGCAGCTTGCGGAGCTGCTCGGCGAGTTCGATCCTGCGGCGGTCCACGCTGCCGACGAGTTTCCCGCTGTGCACCGCGCAGGCACGCAGGCAGTCGTCCAGCCCCCCTCCGCGCACACGTGCCCGTCTGTTCTGAACCGTCGTCATGGCACTCCTGTTTTGCCTGACCGGCCGCGCGCTCGCTTCGCGACGGCACGGGTTGCGTTTTCTTCCGCGCAAGGGGGATGTCCGGAGAATTTAGAAAGCCAAAACGACGCCCAGGTGAACTCGTCTCTACCGGCCGGGGAATCGTTGACCCGGTGTTCGATCGTTCTCCGTCCGCCGGACTAGCGTGCTGGCGTGTCCGCGGCCGAATCCGGCCGGAATCATGAGACCCAGGGGTTTTCCTTGACCAGCACGCTCGCCCGTCCGGTACCCGAGGCGTCCCGGCCGGCGGAGACGGAAAGGCCGCGCGGGCGGCCCCGGCTGCGCGCCCTGGACGGTCTGCGGCTGGTCGCCGCGCTGATGGTGGCGGCCTATCACTACGGCGGGCGCGGCGGCGACGTCACCACCGCCTGGGGAAGCTCCCCGAAGGAGCAGTTCCCCACCCTCCACGGGTACTTCGCCTACGGCTGCCTCGGCGTCCAGGTCTTCTTCGTGATCAGCGGGTTCGTCATCTGCATGAGCGGCTGGGGCAGGCCGCTGCGGTCGTTCTTCGCCTCCCGCGCCTCCCGGCTGCTGCCCGCCTACTGGGCGGCGGTGCTCCTCGTGACGGCGGTGTTCGCCCTGCCGGTGGTCGTCCACGAGGCGGTCTCGCCGAGCGACGCCCTGGTGAACCTGACGATGCTCCAGCAGCCGCTCGGCGCGGACCGGGTGCTGGGGGTGTGCTGGACGCTGTGGGCGGAGATCCGCTTCTACGCGCTGTTCGCCCTGTGCGTGGTGATGCCCGGGGCGACCCAGCGGCGGGTGATCCTGTTCTGCGCCGCGTGGACCATGGCCGCCGCGATCGCCGACGCCGCGGACGAGCCGCTGCTCGACCTCGTCCTCATGCCCGAGTACGCGCCGTTCTTCATCGGCGGCATCGGCCTGTACCTCCTCCACCGCGACCGCGGGGACGCCTACGCCTGGGGCATCGTCGCCGTGAGCTGGCTGACCGGCCAGCACCACGCGGTGCGGGACCTGTGGCACGCGCCGGGCCCGGACGCCTTCTCCCACCGGTCCTCGTTCGGCATCGTCCTGGTCGTCACGCTCGGCTTCGCCGCGGTCGCCGCCGTCGCGCTGGGCCGGCTCGACCGGGCGAGCTGGCGCTGGCTGACCGTCGCGGGCGCCCTCACCTACCCGTTCTACCTGGTCCACGAGCACCTGGGCTGGGTGGTCATCCACGGCCTGCACCGCGGCCTCGGCGTCGGCTCGGCGGCGACCTTCGCCCTGACCGTCGCGGCGATGCTGCTGCTGGCGTGGCTGCTGAACCGGTGCGTGGAGGAGACGCTGACCCCGAGGATCCGGGCGGCGCTGTCCAGGGTGCGGTGAGCGTCCTTCGGTCCGCCCGGCGAGGCCGAAGCCCTCGTGGCGCTCTCCGGGCAGCGGCTCGACGCCCCGCTCCTCGGTGGCGAACCCGAGCGTGCAGAGGTACGTCGTGTGCAGCGCGCGGGCCGCGCCGGCCGCCCCGGACGGCGGGCCCTAGGCCCCCGCGAGCGACAGCTTCGCCGCGAAGCCCAGGAACAGGGCGCCGGCCGCCGAGGTGGCGCCCGCCGACAGGGCCCGGCGGCGGCGGAAGGCGGCGGCGAGCCTGGTGCCGCCGAAGATGAGCGCGCTCAGGTACAGCACGCTGGCGATCTGCGCGAAGACGCCCAGGACGACGAAGGACAGCGCCGGGTAGGCGTAGGCCGGGTCGACGAACTGCACGAAGAAGGAGACGAAGAACAGGATCGCCTTGGGGTTGAGCAGGCTGATGACCAGCGCCCTGCGGTACGGCCGTTCCATCGGGGCCGTGTCGGCCGCGGCCGCCCCGGGGGCACCCTGCTCGCGCCGGGTCCGCCACATGGACCAGGCCGCGCGCAGCATGCCGACCGCGAGCCACGTCAGGTAGCCGGCGCCCGCGTACTTCACGATGCCGAACAGCACGGCGTTCGCCTGGAGCAGCGAGGCGACGCCCGCCGCGGACAGCGTCATCAGCACGGCGTCCCCGCACCAGACCCCGGCCGCCGCCCGGTAGCCGACCCGCACCCCGCGCCGCGCGGCGACGGACAGCACGTACAGCGAGTTGGGGCCGGGCAGCAGCACGATGAGGATCAGGCCCGCGAGGTAGGTGGGGAGGTCGATGACGCCGAACATGGGGGGAGTGTCGCACGGGGGTGCGACACTGCGCGCCGGTGTTTCAGCCGTCGAGAAGCGTGTCCACGGAGAGTTCCCCCCGCACGCCGGCCGGTTCCGGCAGGGCCACGTCCTGCTTCGGGGCCCACTCCCCACGAGGGTGACCGGGGACGGGCGGCTCCCGCCCCCGGTCACTCCTACGAGGTGACCGGCCGGATCAGAAGGCGTCCGAGGGCACGTACGTCCCCCACACCTCGCGCAGCGCGTTGCACACCTCGCCGACCGTGGCCCGCGCGCGCAGGGCGTCCTTCATCGGGTACAGGACGTTGTCCTCGCCCTCGGCGGCCTTCTTCAGGGCGGCGAGGGCCGAGTCCACGGCGGCCCGGTCGCGCTCCGCGCGGAGCCTGGCGAGGCGTTCGGCCTGCTGGGCCTCGATCGCGGGGTCGACGCGCAGCGGCTCGTAGGGCTCCTCGGCGTCGAGCTGGTAGCGGTTGACGCCGACCACGACCCGCTCGCCGGAGTCGGTCTCCTGGGCGATGCGGTAGGCGGAGCGCTCGATCTCGGACTTCTGGAAGCCGTGCTCGATGGCGTTGACCGCGCCGCCGAGGTCCTCGACCCGCTCCATCAGTTCCAGCGCCGCGGCCTCCACGTCGTCGGTCATCCTCTCGACGACGTAGGAGCCGGCGAACGGGTCGACGGTGGCGGTCACGTCCGTCTCGTAGGCCAGCACCTGCTGGGTGCGCAGGGCCAGGCGGGCGGACTTGTCGGTGGGCAGCGCGATGGCCTCGTCGAAGGAGTTGGTGTGCAGCGACTGGGTGCCGCCGAGGACCGCGGCCAGGCCCTGCACGGCGACGCGCACCAGGTTGACCTCGGGCTGCTGCGCGGTCAGCTGCACCCCGGCGGTCTGGGTGTGGAAGCGCAGCATCAGCGACTTGGGGTTCTTCGCCCCGAACTCCTCCTTCATGACCCGGGCCCAGATCCGGCGGGCCGCGCGGAACTTGGCGACCTCCTCCAGGATCGTGGTGCGGGCCACGAAGAAGAACGACAGGCGGGGGGCGAAGTCGTCGACGTCCATGCCGGCCGCGACCGCGGTGCGCACGTACTCGATGCCGTCGGCCAGGGTGAACGCGATCTCCTGCGCCGGGGAGGCTCCCGCCTCGGCCATGTGGTAGCCGGAGATCGAGATGGTGTTCCACTTCGGGATCTCGGCCCGGCAGTACTTGAAGATGTCCGCGATCAGCCGCAGCGAGGGCTTGGGCGGGAAGATGTACGTCCCGCGCGCGATGTACTCCTTCAGCACGTCGTTCTGGATCGTGCCGGTGAGCTTGTCCGCCGGGACGCCCTGCTCCTCGGCGACGAGTTGGTACAGGAGCAGCAGCAGGGAGGCGGGCGCGTTGATCGTCATCGACGTGGAGACCTTGTCCAGCGGGATCCCGCCGAACAGCACCCGCATGTCGTCGATCGAGTCGATGGCGACGCCCACCTTGCCGACCTCGCCCGAGGCGATCGGGGCGTCGGAGTCGTGGCCCATCTGGGTGGGCAGGTCGAAGGCGACCGACAGGCCCATCGTGCCGTTGGCGATCAGCTGCTTGTAGCGGGCGTTGGACTCGGTCGCCGTGCCGAAACCGGCGTACTGGCGCATCGTCCAGGGCCGGCCGGTGTACATCGTCGGGTACACGCCCCGCGTGAAGGGGTACTTCCCCGGCTCGCCCAGCTGCTCGGCCGCGTCCCAGCCCTCGAGGGACTCCGGCCCGTAGACCGGTTCGATGGGCAGTCCGCTCTCGGTGGACCGAGCACTTCCCGACTCGCGTGCCATGGTGTGTTGCCTCCCGCCGAGCGGCGTCGCTCGGTCCGCTCGCCCGTCTGCCGTCAGTTGCTCACCGGTCGGACCGCCTACCCGCCGGTACGGACCGCTTTTCGACGGACTGTAGTCGCGGGGTGCGATCCGGTGCAGGGACGCGCGCTGGGAGCTTCCTCACAGGACCGCCGGGACCCCGCTCACAGCGCTCGTCCCGCCGCCGTCCGCCCGTCACTCACCACCATGCCCCCTGGTTCGGGAGCGGTCGCGCCGGGGAGCATCTCCGGTGACGGTCCGCGGGGAGCGGTGCGGCGAGGGGGGCTCACGTGCGTACTACGGGCATCGGGACGAGGGCACGGACACCGGCGCGGATCCGGTCGCGGTCGGGCACCGGCACCGGCACGGCGACGAGGGTGGTCGCCACGGGCGCGGCGCTGGCCGCGCTGGGGTGGGGGGCGGCGGGCTGCACGGTGCAGCCCGCCGGCGCGGACGGCGACGGGCGCCCTCCGGTGCGCATCGAGCTGCCGGACCGGACGCCGCCGGCGGACCGGCCCTCCTCCGGTACGGGTTCCGGATCCGGGGCCGGCGCCGGGGGGCGGGACGAGGACTCCGGCGCCGGGCGCCGCCCGGCGGGCGTGCCGGGGCGGGTGCTGTGGTCCCCCGGCGACTCGGGCCGTGACGTCCGCGAGCTCCAGGCCCGGCTGCGGCAGGTCGCCTGGCTGTTCGACGGCCCCACCGGGACGTACGACGGTCCCACGCGGGAGGCCGTCGAGGGGTTCCAGGGCAAGCGCGGGCTGCCGCGGACCGGGCGGACCGACACCGTCACCTGGCAGCGGCTGCTCGGCATGACGCGCGAGCCGGGCCGGTGGGAGCTGTACCTGATGGGCGGCCAGCCGGCCGCCGCGCCCGACGCGCGCTGCCGGACGGGCCGGGTGCTGTGCATCAGCAAGTCCAGCCGCACCCTGCGCTGGATGGTCGACGGGCGGACCCTGACGACGCTGCCCGTCCGTTTCGGCTCCGACCCCACACCGACGCGCGACGGCGTCTTCGAGGTCTACTGGAAGTCCCGCGACCACGTGTCCACGCTCTACGACTCGCCGATGCCCTACGCCATGTTCTTCAGCGGCGGGCAGGCCGTGCACTTCTCGGCCGACTTCGCCGCGCGGGGCTACGCCGGTTCCTCGCACGGCTGCGTCAACGTGCGGGACGAGGCGGCCATCGCCCGGCTGTACGAGCAGGTGCGCAACGGCGACAAGGTCGTCGTCCACTGGTGAGCGCGGCGCGGGCGCCCGCGGTGCCGGAGGCGCGAGGGGGGCGCGGGCGGGACCGGGGGAACGTGTCCCGCCCGCGCCAAGTGCAGGAGCCGTAGGTACGGGGGAGAACCCGGCTCCGTGCGAAAGCCGATGACCAGTCGGCTCACCCAGTACTGCGTCCCGGCGGCCGAAAACGTCACACCCGGCGCGGCGAGAACGCCGGGCGCCCGTGAAGCCGCAGGTCAGCCGGGCCCGCCGGCGCCGCCCCTGCCGGGTTTGCCGTCGTTGCCGCCGCCCCCCTTGCCGTTGCCC
>NZ_LIRG01000186.1 GCF_001419695.1 Streptomyces prasinopilosus | reverse complement strand
AGGTCCCCGGCCCCGGCGGCCGGGCGCCCGGGGGAGCCGGTGGTGGTCGCCGTCGCCGGCGGGGCGGCGTTCTCGTTCTCCTACGCGGAACACGCCGAGCTGCTCGCCGCGGCCGGGGCGGAGGTCGTCGTCTTCGACCCCCTGCGGGACGAGGAACTGCCCGCGGGGACCCGGGGCGTGGTCGTCGGGGGCGGGTTCCCCGAGGTGTACGCCGCCGAGCTGTCGGCCAACGAGCCGCTGCGGAAGGCCGTCGCCGAACTGGCCCTGGGGGGCGCCCCGGTGGCCGCCGAGTGCGCGGGACTGCTGTACCTGTGCCGGGAGCTGGACGGCCTGCCCATGTGCGGGGTGCTGGACGCCGCCGCGCGGATGACCGAGCGGCTCACCCTCGGCTACCGGGACGCGGTGGCGGTGTCGGACAGCGTGCTGGCCGCGGCTGGGACGCGGATGCGGGGGCACGAGTTCCACCGCACCGTCGTCGAGCCCGGCGCGGGTGGGGCTCCCGCGTGGGGGGTGCGGACACCGGCGCCGCGCGTGGAGGGCTTCGTGCGGCGCGGGGTGCACGCCAGCTACCTGCACACGCACTGGGCGGGCGAGCCCGGTGCGGCCCGCCGGTTCGTGGAGCGGTGCCGGGCCTCATGAGCGGTGGCGGGACGGACGGCCGCGCGCGGGCGGCCGGTTCCGGGCCGCCGTCCCTGGTCGTCGGGGTCGGCGCCTCGAAGGGCGTGCCGGCCGAGGAGGTGCTCGCGCTGATCGGTGCGGCCCTGCGCGACGCCGGGTTGTCCGCCGCGTCGCTCGCCCACCTGGCCACCGGGGAGGCGAAGGCCGGGGAGCCCGGCATCGTGGAGGCCGCCCGGCGGCTGGGGGTGCCCCTGGTGGTGCACCCCTCCGGGGAACTGGCCCGCGTCGAGGTGCCCCACCCGTCCGGCGCGCCGCTGGCCGCCGTGGGCATCCCGTCGGTCGCGGAGGCCGCCGCGCTGGTGGGCGGGGGCGAACTCCTCGTGCCCAAGCGCAGGTCGCAGCCCGCGGACGGGCGGCCGGCGAGGGCGACCTGCGCCGTCGCCCGGCGGCCGGCACCCCCCACGCGTCCGCGCCCCCCTGCGAACTGAACCGGAGGACAGCATGCACGACCTGCGACACCACGGGGACGCCGAGGTCCGGGACGACGGCTCCGCGCTGATCGACCTGGCCGTGAACGTCCGCTCCGGCACTCCCCCGGCGTGGCTGCGCGAGCGCATCGCGGGGTCGCTGGCCGGCCTCGCCGCCTACCCGGACGGGCGGACGGCGCGGGCCGCGGTGGCGGCGCGGCACGGGTTGCCGGTGGAGCGGGTGCTGCTGACGGCGGGGGCGGCGGAGGCGTTCGTGCTGCTGGCGCGGGCGCTGAAGGTGAGCCGGCCGGTGGTGGTGCATCCGCAGTTCACCGAGCCGGAGGCGGCACTGCGGGACGCGGGGCACACGGTCGACCGGGTGCTGCTGCGGGAGGAGGACGGTTTCCGGCTGGATCCCGGCGCGGTGCCCGGGGCGGCGGACCTGGTGGTGATCGGCAACCCGACGAATCCGACGTCCGTACTGCACCCGGCCGAGACCGTCGTCCGGCTCGCCCGGCCGGGCCGGACCCTGGTCGTGGACGAGGCGTTCCTGGACGCGGTGCCGGGCGAGCGGGAGGCACTGGCCGGCCGGACGGACGTGCCGGGACTGGTGGTCCTGCGCAGCCTCACCAAGACGTGGGGGCTGGCGGGCCTGCGCGTCGGGTACGTCCTGGCCGGGCCGGAGACGATCGGGCTGCTGGCGCGGGCGCAGCCCCTGTGGCCGGTGTCCACGCCCGCGCTGGCGGCGGCGGAGGCGTGCGTGGGCCCCGGGGCCCTGGCGGAGGCGGAGGAGGCGGCCCGCCGCACCGCCGCGGACCGCTCCCGCCTCCTGGCCGGCCTCGGGGAGTTCGCCGACCGCGGGGTACGGGCCGTGGAGGGCGCCGAGGGCCCCTTCGTCCTGCTCCAACTCCCGCACGCGGCGGCCGTGCGGGAGCGCCTGCGCGCACTCGGTTTCGCGGTGCGGCGCGGGGACACCTTCCCGGGCCTCGACCGGCGCTGGCTGCGCGTCGCGGTGCGCGACCGCGGGACGACGGACGCGTTCCTGGAGGCGCTGGGCCGCGCCCTGGACGACGCGGGCTGAGCCGCGGCGCCGCACGCGCCGGGGGCCCGGGCGGGTCCACGGGCTGCGGGCGGCCGCCGGTGCTGCCGGGTGCGGGGGGCTGCGGCGCTCCGGCGTCTAGCTGCGGCGTCCCCGGCGGGACAGCAGGACCGCCGCGCCGCCGGCCGCGAGGAGGGCGAGGGCGCCGCCCGCGACGTACGGGGCGGCCGGGTCGCCGCCCGTCTCCGCCAGGCCCGGCGCCGCCCGTCCGGCCCGCGCGCCCCGGGGCTCGACGCCGGTGCCGCTGCCGGCGGGGGGCACCGCGTCGGCCCGCTCCCGCTCCCTCCCCTGCTCCTGCGGCTCCTCCCGCCGCTCCGGTTCCCGCTGCCCGCCGGGTGCGGGGGCCGCGTCGCCGCCCGGGGCCTCGCAGGTGGCCTCGGCGAGGGTGACGGTGCCGTCGACCTCGGCGACGTTCAGCTTCAGCGGGTCGACCGACACCTCCAGCCGGAGCGCGGTGGCGGCGGCCGTGCGGGAGGTGGTCTCCGTTGTCGACAGGTCCAGGCGGACCTCTCCGACGCCCGGCACCTCGACCTCGGTGGGGCCCGAGGCGGTCAGCCCGACGCGCTTGCCGAACACCGTCACCGCGGCGGGCAGGGTGGCCGAGGCGAGCGGGGTGCGGCCGGTCTCGCAGACGGCCCTGGAACCGGCCGCCTCGAGTTCGACGAGCGGCAGCAGGGGAAGTCCGGGCAGGTGGATCCGCGCCTCGGCGAGGGTGGTGGAGGCCTCGGCCCTGTTCCCCTCGACCGTCGCCCTCGCGTCGGCCACCTCCGCGCGCAGCACGCTGAAGGGCCTGCCCCCGTCGACGCCCTCCAGGTCCGCGGTGAGGGCGGTCCGGTGCGCGCTCCGCGGCGCGTGGACCTCGTTGAGGGAGACGGTGAGCGGGACGTTCACCGTCCCGTCGAGCAGGGCGACGTCGAGCCCGGTGCGCAGGACGGCCGCGCTCGCGCTGCCGGGTTCCCCGGTGGCCTGCGCCGTGCCCGCTCCGGCCAGGGCCGCTGACCCCGCGGCGAGGACGGCGGCCGCGGCGACGACGGTCCGACGGCGGGCGGGCACGCGGGAGTTGGTGCTGTTCAAGGTGGTGGGACCCCCATGGGACGTGGGTGGGACCCGGAAAGAATGACCGCACCCGCGGGAGACCGTCAGCGATCCGGCCGCTCTTCACCCGTCCGTGACGAATCCGCCGGTACATTCGATTTCCGGGCGGTCCAGGGGTACGACCGTTCCCCTCCGCCGCCCGAGCGCCACCCGGTGGGCGGGTTTCGGCCGTCGGGCCGTGTCCCTCGGACCCCGCCGTCCGCACCGGGCCCCGCGCGGGCCGTACCGCCCCTACGCGACCACGCGCCCGTTCAGCACCACCCTGCGCGGATCCGCCAGCACCCGTACGTCGGCGCGCGGGTCGGCGGCGTAGACGACGAGGTCGGCCGGGGCGCCCTCGTCCAGGCCGGGGCGTCCGAGCCAGGCGCGGGCCGCCCAGGTGCCGGCCGCGAGGGCCTCGACGGGCGGCAGGCCGGCGGTGACGAGTTCGGCGACCTCGGCCGCCGCGAGGCCGTGCGGGAGACTCCCCCCGGCGTCCGTGCCGACGAAGACGGGGATGCCGGCGTCGTGGGCGGAGCGCACGGTGTCGTAGCGGCGTTCGTGGAGCCGGCGCATGTGGGCCGACCAGCGCGGGAACCTGGCCTCGCCGCCGTCGGCGAGGCCGGGGAAGGTGGCGATGTTGACGAGGGTCGGGACGATCGCCACGCCCCGTTCGGCGAACAGCGGGATGGTGTCGTCGGTCAGGCCCGTGGCGTGCTCGACGCAGTCGATGCCGGCCTCGACCAGGTCCCGCAGGGAGTCCTCGGCGAAGCAGTGGGCGGTGACGCGGGCGCCCAGCCGGTGCGCCTCGGCGATCGCCGCCTCGACGGCGCCGCGCGGCCAGCAGGCCGACAGGTCGCCGAGGTCGCGGTCGATCCAGTCGCCGACGAGCTTGACCCAGCCGTCGCCGCGCCGGGCCTCCCGGGCGACGTACGCGGCGAGGTCGTCGGGTTCGACCTCCCAGGCGTAGTTGCGGATGTAGCGGCGGGTGCGGGCGATGTGCCGGCCGGCCCGGACGATCTTGGGGAGGTCGTCCCGGTCGTCGGTCCAGCGGGTGTCGGAGGGCGAGCCGGCGTCCCGCAGGAGCAGGGCGCCGGCGTCGCGGTCGGTGAGCGCCTGCTTCTCGGCGACGTCGTCGGGGACCGCTCCGTGCCGGTCGAGGCCCACGTGGCAGTGGGCGTCGACCAGTCCGGGCAGCACCCAGCCCTCGACGGTCGTCACGTCCCGGACGCCGGCGGGGCGGTCGTAGGAGATCCGGCCGCCGACGACCCACAGGTCGTCGCGGACCTCGTCGGGCCCGACGAGGACGCGTCCCTTCACGTGCAGCACCGTGTGATCGCTCATGCACCGCACCTTAGGGGGTGGCGTGCGGATCCCGCCGGGCCCCGGCGCCGCCCGCCGGAGCCGGCCCGGTCCGCGGGCGCCCCGGGGCCCGCTACTGCGGTCCCGCCCGGCCGGGGGTGCCCTCCTCCACGTCCGCCATGGCCGGGTCGAGGAGCCGGGAGAGGAAGTGCCGGGTGCGTTCGTGCCGCGGGGCGCCGATGACCTGCCCGGGGGCGCCGTCCTCGACGATCACCCCGCCGTCCATGAAGACGACCCGGTCGGCGACCTCGCGGGCGAAGGTCATCTCGTGGGTGACGACCATCATCGTCATGCCCTCGTCGGCCAGCATCCGCATCACCGCCAGCACGTCGCCGACCAGTTCGGGGTCGAGCGCCGAGGTCGGCTCGTCGAACAGCATCACCTCGGGGCCCATGGCCAGGGCGCGGGCGATGGCGACGCGCTGCTGCTGGCCGCCGGAGAGGGAGGACGGGTAGGCGCCCGCCTTCTCCGCGAGGCCGACCCGCTCCAGGTTCGCGGCGGCGATCCGGGCGGCCTCCGCCTTGCCCCTCTTCAGCACCCGGCGCTGCGGCAGGGTGAGGTTCTCGGTGACGGTGAGGTGCGGGAACAGGTTGAACTGCTGGAAGACCATGCCGATCCGGCGGCGGGCGGCGTCGATGTCGACGTCCGGGTCGGTGAGTTCCGTACCGCCGACGTACACCCGGCCCTCGGTGGGTTCCTCCAGCAGGTTCACGCACCGGAGCAGGGTCGACTTGCCCGAGCCGGACGGCCCGATCACGCAGACGACCTCGCCCCGGCGGATCTCCAGGTCGATGCCGCGCAGCACCCGGTTGTCGCCGAACGACTTGTGCAGTCCGGCGACCCGGATCTCCGGTTCCCCGGACGGGCCCTCCGGCCGCTCGTCCGGCTGGTCGTCCGGTCGCTCGTCCAGCCGGCTCATCTGACGGCCTCCTGTGCCTTGGCCTCCATACGGCGTACGACGAAGCCGAGGGGAATGGTGATCAGCAGGTAGCACAGGCCGGCGACCAGGATCGGGGTGGAGTTGGCGGTCTGGCTGGCCAGGTCGCGCCCGTACTTGGACAGTTCGCGCTCCTCCAGGGTCACGCCGAGGAACAGCACCAGCGAGGAGTCCTTGAAGAGCAGGACGAGTTCGTTGGTGAGCGGCGGCAGGATGACCCGGAAGGCCTGCGGGATGATGATCGAGACCATGGCCCGCGCGGGCGAGAAGCCCAGCGAACGGGCCGCCTCCATCTGCCCCTTGGGCACCGCCTGGATGCCCGCGCGGATCGTCTCGGCCATGTAGGCGGCGGCCACCAGGCCGAGCGCGAGGGCGACCTTGCCGTAGGTGCCGCCGACGATCTCCGTGCCGGGGAAGGCGAGCGGCACGGCCACGCCGATGAAGATGAAGATCAGCAGGGCGGGCAGGCCCCGGAAGATCTCGATGTAGAGGCCCGCCAGCCAGCGGTACGGGCCGACCGACGACAGCCTCATCAGCGCGAGGAGCAGTCCGAGGGCCAGCCCGACGGCGAAGCCGGTCACCGTGTAGAGCACGGTGTTCTTCAGCGCCAGGGTGATGATGTCCGGGAACATCCGCTCGGCGATGTCGAGCTGGGCGAACTGGTTCTTCAGCCTCCCCCAGTCGGCCGAGGCCACGAAGGCTGCCACGGCGGCGACGAAGACGACGTACTGGGCACCGCGCGACAGCCGGCGCTTCTGGCTCCGGGTCAGGCCCTTCTTCCTCAGCTCCGGAGGCACCTTCGTGTCGGCCATGGGATCAGGTGGCGGACGGTTCGGCGGCGGACTCGTCGTACGGGCCGATCCACTGCTCGTACAGCTTCTTGTACGTGCCGTCGGCCTTGGCGTCCGAGAGTGCCTTGTTGACGGCCTTCTGCAGCGCGGTGTTGCCCTTCTTCACGGTGAAGCCGTACTGCTCGCCGGTGTCGAGGTTGTCGACGACCTCGTAGGCGTCGGCGGTGGCCTTGTCCTTGAGCCAGCCCTGGACCACCGGGAAGTCGATGACGACGGCCTTGACCTGGCCGGTGCGCAGGCCGTTGAGGACGGCGTCGGAGGACTCGAAGGAGACCGGGTCGAAGCCCTCCTTCTTGACGTAGTCCTCGCCGGTGGTCTGCGCCTGGGCGCCGAGCTTGACGTTCTTCGCCTTCACGTCGGCGAGCGAGGTGACGCCGGCCTTCTTGTCGACGAGGACGGCCTGGGTGGCGTTGAAGTACGGGTCCGAGAAGTCGACGTTCTTCTTCCGCTCCTCGGTGATGGTCATGCCGGCCGCGGCCAGGTCGCACTCGCCGGAGTTGAGGAAGGCGCCGGTCTTGAAGTTCTCGAACGGCGTGTCGAGGATCGCCTGCTTCACGTCCAGGTCCTCGGCGACCAGGTCGATCAGGGCCACGTCGAAGCCCTGCACCTTGCCGTCGATCTCCGACTGGAAGGGCGGGTACGGGAGGTGGGTGCACGTGGTGAGCTGCCCCGCCTTGGCGAGCTCGACGCCGCCGGCCGCGGTCTTGGAGGCGCCGCCGTCCCCCTCGTCGGTGGAGGTGCAGGCGGTCAGGAGCACCAGTCCGGCCGTCGCGGTGGTGGCGGCCAGGACACGGGTCCTGCGGCCGAGGAGCGTCTTCACTGAGGCCTCCTGGTAGGGAACGGATGAGGTTCTGATTATAAGGAGAGGTTTGGGTTCCTCAAACCAAACCGATGGCTGCGGGGTCGTCCGGCCTAAGAACCGGGCGTCGGGCCGGGGTCACCGGGGGCGGGGATACGCTCGACTCCGTCGAACCCGTGCCCCGTGCCCCGTGGTCCCTGCGCGAGCCGCGGCGCCGTAGAAGCCGTGATCTGGAGAGCAACGTCGTGAGCACCCACCCCTTCCTCGGCCTGGCCCCGCTGAGCGCCGCGCGCTTCGCCTCGATCGAGGACCGCGTGGCGCGCCTGCTGCGCACCGCGCAGGACGTCGTGATCATGCAGGGCGAGGCGCTGCTGCCGCTGGAGGGCGCGATCCGCGCGGCCGCCGGCCCCGGCACGACCGCGCTGAACGTCGTCACGGGCCCCTACGGGCAGACCTTCGGCGACTGGCTGCGGGACTGCGGCGCCACGGTGATCGATCTGGCGGTGCCGTTCCACACGGCGGCGACGGCCGGGCGGATCCGCGAGGCCTTCGCCGCGCACCCGGAGATCGACTTCGTCTCCCTGGTGCACGCGGAGGCGGCCACCGGCAACACCAACCCGGTCGCGGAGATCGGCGAGGCGGTGCGGGCCCACGGGGCGCTGTTCTACCTGGACGCGGTGGCGTCGATCGGGGCGGAGCCGGTGCTGCCGGACGCGTGGGGCGTGGACCTGTGCGTGATCGGGGCGCAGAAGGCGATGGGCGGTCCGGCCGGTGTGTCGGCGGTGTCGGTGAGCGAGCGGGCGTGGGCCCGGATGGCGGCGAACCCGCGGGCGCCGCGCCGCTCGTACCTGTCCCTGCTGGACTGGAAGCAGCGCTGGATCGACGGGGGCCGCACGGCACTGCCGCACGCTCCGGCGCAGCTGGAGATGCTGGCGCTGGAAGCCTGTGTGGAGCGCATCGAGGCGGTGGGCCTGGAGGCGGTGACGGCGCGGCACGCGGCGGCCGCGGCGGCGACCCGGGCGGGGGCGCTCGCGCTGGGCGGCGGACTGGAGCCGTACGTCCACGACGCGGCCCAGGCCGCCCCGGTGGCCACGACCCTGCGGGCCCCGTCGGGCACGGTGGCCTCCGAACTGGTGGGTCGCGCCCTGGCCGTGGACCCGGCGCTGCCGCTGGCGGCGGGGGGCGGGCCGCTGGCGAAGGAGATGGTCCGGGTCAACCACTACGGCCCCGACGCGACCCGGGGCGTGGTCCGGGCGAGCCTGGCGGCCCTGGGCACGGCGCTGGCGGAGCAGGGCCTGCCGGTGGACGTGCAGGGGGCCCTGCGAGCGGCCGACCACGGCTGGCGGTAGCCGGCCACCGCCCGGCGCGGCGCCCCCGGCGCCGGGCACGCGCTCCCGGCACCGGGGGTGAAACGCCGGGCGGGACACCGTGGGGCGGGGCGTGAGCGGGAACCGCCCGCACGGCGGGGCCGGACGGCGGCGGGCGCACCGCTGCCGGACCGTCCGCGCGTCGGAACCCCGCCGGACCGTCCGCGCGTCGGAACCCTGCCGGGCCGTGTGCGCACCGGACCCCCGCGGGGCCGTCCGCGCGGGACCGCTGCCGGACCGCTCACGGACGCGGGCCGGGTCCGGGCCGTTCGTGAGCGCCCACCCGGCCGGAGCGTGTGCGAGCCGTGACGTCCCGTTCCGGTCCCTTCCCGGAGGGCGTCGACGGCGGCGCCGCGGCGCGGCGAAGGCGCGACCCACGGGAAAGCGGAATCCCGAACGTGAATTCACGGGATTATCGAAAGCCATTCCCGGGTATTCCCCCGCCCTTCTCCCTCTTATTTCCCTATTACCTTCCAGGGCAGCTTCCCTTCATCTTCTGCCCCCATCAGCCAACCTTAAACCAGCCAATTTTCCGCAGCTGGAAACCATCGCATCCCGGACACCGTCGCGGGAGTTATGGACTTGTGATCAGATCCACAAGCTGCCCGATTCTCCCCTTAAATCACGCACGAACCGGGGCATTCCACCACCTCTCCGCTTGCGGCCTCACGCTCGCGCGATAACATAGACAAGCCACTCAGGTAACCCCGACAGCCGATGCAATTTCGAATTTACCTGGGTAAGTTCAATTCACATGACTGCCGCACAAGCAGACCTGCACGTCGACCGCCCGACCCCGGCGGACGGAGCCGCACTGTGGCGGATAGCCAGGGACTCGAAAGTCCTCGACCTGAACTCGTCGTACAGCTATCTCCTGTGGTGCCGGGACTTCGCCGCCACATCCGCCGTCGCACGGGAGGCCGGCGGGGAGCCCGTCGGCTTCGTCACCGGCTACGTACGGCCGGACAGCCCGCACACCCTGCTCGTCTGGCAGGTCGCGGTGGACGAGACGCACCGCGGCCGGGGCCTGGCCGCCGCTCTGCTCGACGGTCTGGCCGCACGAACCGTCGCGGAACACGGAGTGACCACCGTGGAGACCACCATCACACCGGGGAACACCGCGTCCGAGCGCCTGTTCACCGCGTTCGCCGAGCGCCACGGAGCCCGGCTGGAGCGCGAGGTGCTGTTCGAGGCGGAGCAGTTCCCCGACGGGCCGCACGACCCCGAGGTGCTGTACCGCATCGGGCCCCTCACCCCCTGACCACCGGCCCCCGCGCACGACCCGTGCGTCACTCCGCCGGTCCCCCGGACTACTCCCTCTGACTTCCCACGCCACTGAGGAGCGATTCGTCGTGACCATCACCCAGCCCGATCTGAGCGTCTTCGAGACCCTCGAGTCCGAGGTGCGCAGCTACTGCCGCGGCTGGCCCACCGTGTTCGACCGAGCACACGGCAGCCGCATGTACGACGAGGACGGCCACGAGTACCTCGACTTCTTCGCCGGAGCCGGCTCACTGAACTACGGCCACAACAACCCCGTGCTGAAACGGGCGCTGATCGACTACCTGGAGCGGGACGGCGTCACGCACGGGCTCGACATGTCGACGACGGCCAAGCGCGCGTTCCTGGAGTCCTTCCAGAACTGGATCCTGCGCCCGCGCGACCTGCCGTACAAGGTGATGTTCCCCGGCCCGACGGGCACCAACGCCGTCGAGTCGGCGCTGAAGCTGGCGCGGAAGGTGAAGGGACGCGAGTCGATCGTGTCGTTCACCAACGCCTTCCACGGCATGTCGCTGGGCTCGCTCGCCGTGACCGGCAACGCCTTCAAACGCGCCGGGGCGGGCATCCCGCTGGTGCACGGCACGCCGATGCCGTTCGACAACTACTTCGACGGCGCGGTCGAGGACTTCCTGTGGTTCGAGCGGCTCCTGGAGGACCAGGGCTCCGGCCTCAACAAGCCCGCCGCGGTGATCGTCGAGACCGTGCAGGGCGAGGGCGGCATCAACGTCGCCCGGCCCGAGTGGCTGCGCGCCCTGGCGGAGCTGTGCGAACGCCAGGACATGCTCCTCATCGTCGACGACATCCAGATGGGCTGCGGCCGTACCGGCGCCTTCTTCTCCTTCGAGGAGGCCGGCATCACGCCCGACATCGTCACCGTGTCCAAGTCGATCAGCGGCTACGGGCTGCCGATGTCCCTGTGCCTGTTCAAGCCCGAGCTGGACGTCTGGGAGCCGGGCGAGCACAACGGCACCTTCCGCGGCAACAACCCCGCCTTCGTCACGGCGACCGCCGCCCTCGAGGCCTACTGGGCCGACGGGTCGGCGATGGAGAAGCAGACCCGTGCGCGCGGCGAGCAGGTCGAGCAGGCACTGGCCGCCGTCGCCGAGGAGAACCGCGCCGCCGTGAAGGAGTACCGCGGTCGCGGGCTCGTGTGGGGCATGGAGTTCCACGACAAGGAGCGGGCCGGCCGCATCGCCGCGCGCGCCTTCGAGCTCGGCCTGCTGATCGAGACGTCCGGCCCGGAGGGCGAGGTCGTCAAACTCCTCCCGGCGCTGACCATCACCCCGGACGAGCTGGACGAGGGGCTGACCACGCTGGCCCGCGCCGTCCGCGAGACCGCCTGAACCGTCCGGGCCGCCCGGACCGCCGGATCACCCCGGTCCGTCCGGGCCACCCGGCCAGGGTGACCCCCTGAACCGTCCGCCGCACCCTCCGGGTCCCGGGCCCCGGCCCGGCCCCCGGACGGCCGGCGGGCACCTTCCGCACCCCCATCGAGGAGGCATCGCAGCACCGTGATTGTCCGTTCCTTCAAGGAGATCGAGGGTACCGACCGGCACGTGAAGTCCGCGTCCGGTACCTGGGAGAGCAAGCGCATCGTCCTCGCCAGGGAGAACGTCGGCTTCTCCCTGCACGAGACCATCCTGTACGCCGGTACGGAGACGTCGATGTGGTACGCGAACCACATCGAGGCCGTCGTCTGCGTGGAGGGGGAGGCAGAACTCACCGACCACGACTCCGGGCTGACGCACACGATCACGCCCGGGACGATGTACCTCCTCGACGGGCACGAGAAGCACACACTGCGGGTCAAGAAGGACTTCCGCTGCCTCTGCGTCTTCAACCCGCCCGTGACCGGACGGGAGGACCACGACGAGAACGGCGTGTACCCGCTGCTCACCGAGGAGGTGTGAGATTCCATGACCACCGTTACCCCCGGCACCCAGACCCACGTCCCCGACCTCTATCCCACCCGCGGCAACGCCGAGGTGCTCACGCCCCGGCAGGACCCGGTCCTCTGGGGCGCCCCCGACGCCCCCGGCCCGATCTCCCCGGCCGACCTGGGGTCGTACGAGCGTGACGGCTTCCTCGCCGTCGACCAGCTGATCACCGACGACGAGGTGGCCGTCTACCGGGACGAGCTGAACCGCCTGGTCGCCGACCCGGCGGTCCGGGCCGACGACCGGTCGATCGTCGAGCCGAAGTCCAAGGAGATCCGGTCGGTCTTCGAGGTCCACCGGATCAGCGAGGTGTTCGCGCGGCTGGTGCGCGACGAGCGCGTCGTCGGCCGGGCCCGGCAGATCCTCGGCTCCGACGTGTACGTCCACCAGTCGCGGATCAACGTCAAGCCGGGCTTCGGGGCCAGTGGCTTCTACTGGCACTCGGACTTCGAGACCTGGCACGCCGAGGACGGACTGCCGCGGATGCGGGCGGTGTCGGTGTCGATCGCGCTCACCGAGAACCTCGACACCAACGGCGGGCTCATGATCATGCCAGGGTCGCACAAGACGTTCCTCGGGTGTGCGGGGGCCACGCCGAAGGACAACTACAAGAAGTCGCTGCAGATGCAGGACGCGGGGACGCCCTCCGACGAGGGGCTGACCTCGCTGGCGTCCGAGTACGGCATCAAGCTGTTCACCGGCAAGGCCGGTTCGGCGACCTGGTTCGACTGCAACTGCATGCACGGCTCCGGGGACAACATCACGCCGTTCCCGCGCAGCAACGTGTTCATCGTGTTCAACAGCGTCGAGAACACGGCCGTGGAGCCGTTCGCGGCGCCGGTCCGGCGGCCCGAGTACATCGGGGCCCGGGACTTCACCCCGGTGAGGTGACCACGCCGGCCCGAACGCGTCGGCGGCCGTGACCGCGGGCCGGTGCCTCCCGTGCGGTACGGGAGGCACCGGCCCGCCGCCGTTCCCGCCCGGGCGGGCGCGGTTCAGCCGGGCAGCGCGTCCAGCAGCCGGTCCACGTCGGCCGGGGTGTTGTAGAGGTGGAAGGACGCCCGCAGGTGGCCGGCCCGGTCGGACAGGGCGAAGCCCGCCCTGCTCAACTCCGGCTGGAGGCGGCCCAGTCCCGGCACGGACACGATGGCCGAACCGGGCGAGGGAACGGGTTCGTGGCCCAGCGCGGCGAGTCCCGCGCGGAAGCGGTCGGCGAGGGCGACGTCGTGGGCGTGGACGGCGTCCACCCCGATCTCCTCGAGGAGTTCGAGGGAGGCCCGCAGTCCCGTGTAGCTGAAGAGGGCGGGGCTCGTGTCGAACCGGCGGGCCGAATGGGCGAGTTCGGCCACGGGCCCGTAGGCGCTGTTCCAGGGGTTCTCCGCCGCGGCCCAGGCCGCCTGGACGGGGAGCAGGTCGCCGAAGTCCTCGGGGACGGTCAGGAAGGCCCCGCCGTGCGGGCCCAGCAGCCACTTGTAGACGATGGCCACGGAGTAGTCGAAGGCACCGGCGTCGACCGGCAGCCAGCCGATCGCCTGGGAGAGGTCGACGTAGGTGCGGGCGCCGTGCGCCCGGGCCGCCTCGCGCAGCGCGTCCAGATCGGCGATCCGGCCGTCGGCGGACTGCACGGCGCTGACGGCGACGAGGGCGGTGTCCGGGCCGACGGACCCGGCGAGCCGCTCCAGCGGCACGGTCCGCACCTCGAGGTCGCCGCGGACGTGGAACGCGTTGACCACCGAGGCGAAGTCGTTCTCGGCCGTGAGCACCTCGGCTCCCGGCCGCAGGGAGGCCGCGACCAGCGCGGTGTACAGGGCGGCGGTGGCCCCGACCGCCACCCGCCCGGCGGGGACGCCGGCCAGCCGGGCGTAGGCGGCCCGGCCGGCCTCGACGTCGTCGTACAGGGGGTCCAGCGGACCGCCCGCGGCCCTCAGCCGCGCGGCGTCCTCGAGGGCGGTCACCGCACGCGCGGGCAGGAGCGCGTTGGCGGCGGTGTTCAGGAAGGTGTTCCCCGGGGTGAACTCGGTACGGACGAGGCGTTCCAAGGTGTCCAAGGTCTTCATGGCACCACTCTGCGGCCCCGGGATCTTCCCCGTCCATCGGCTTGTTCTGCGCGGAACCGCTGAGGAATCCTTACGGATACACCCCGACCTGCGAAGGAGCGGTGCCGCGGGTACGGGCCGCCGGTTCCGGAACGGCCGGTTCAGGTCTGCGGCACCGCGCAGCCGTCGGGGCCGCAGACCTCCGCCCCGCCCTCGACGGTCTCCAGCCGCGGACGCGCGTCCCAGGCCTGGGTCAGCGCCCGGGTGAACACCTCGGCGGGCTGGGCGTGCCCTTCTTCGTCCTCGACCGCGCGTACGGCGTCTCCGGCGCCCAGCCCGCCGAGGTGTTCACCCGGG
>NZ_LIRG01000185.1 GCF_001419695.1 Streptomyces prasinopilosus | reverse complement strand
GCGTACCGGTCGTAGCCGGCGGGGACGGCGCCGTCCCCGCCGGCTACGACCGGTACGCCGACTCCGAGGGGTTCACCATCGCCCGGCCCGCCGGGTGGACCCGTAGCAGCGTGTCCTCCCAGTACGGCATGGACGTGGTCACCTACCGCAGCCCCGACCGCGGCATGCGGCTCCAGGTGTTCGAGGTGGCGGAGCCCTCGCCCGACGCGTCGTACGCACTGTTCCTCTCCGACGCCACCCCGAAGGCGCCCGGGTTCGAGCGGCTCTCCCTCGAGACGCTGGACGACGGCGACTTCACCGGTTCCCGGCTGGAGTACCTGGCGGACTCCATGAAGGGCGAGCCCGACATCGGGACCTGGCACGTCGTCGACCTGCGCTTCCAGGCGGCCGACGGCAAGCTGTACGCGCTCGCCGCCTACGGGGCGGACGCCGACGGCCACGAGGACGAGCGGGAACTGGTCCGGACCGCCCTCGCGCACTTCTGCCCGCCGGAGACCACCTGCGGGACCGCCACGAACCCCGGCTGAACCGGCCCTGACCGGTTTTTTGTGATGTTTCCCCACTTCGATCACGTGATGTGTGGTATGCGACACGTTCCGCGATGAATCGCGCATGCATGCGGGGTTCGGGGGCAGGTGCCCTCCCGTTCCGTGGGCGACACCCGTGTGACGCGACCTGGTCACCCGATCCGGTCATCCGATCCGGTCGTGGGGCCCGGGTCACCCACGGGCGCCGAACAGGAACGGAAGGCAGCAAGCGATCATGGCGGACAGTACGGAGCTCCAGGTGCGCACCTCCATCCACGCGGGAGGTGAGTGGCGGGCGGCCGTCTCGGGGGCCACGCGCGAGATCCTCGACCCCGCGGACGCCCTGCCGTTCGCCGTCGTCGCGGAGGGCGACGAGAAGGACGCCGACCTCGCGGTGGCCGCGGCCCGGCGCGCGTTCGACGAGGGCCCGTGGCCGCACACCCCGGCCGCCGAGCGGGCCGCGCTGCTGCGCCGCGTCGCCGGTCTCCTCGTCCGGGACCGGGAGGAACTCGGCCTGCTGGAGAGCCGGGACGCGGGCAAGACCGTGGAGGAGGGGCGCGTCGACATCGACTGCGTCGCCGACGCCTTCCGCTACTTCGCCGACCTGGTCGCCGGGGAGGCCCCGGGCCGGGTCGTCGACGCCGGCTCCGCCGACGTCCACAGCGTCGTCGTGCACGAGCCCGTCGGCGTCTGCGCCATGATCACACCCTGGAACTACCCGCTGCTCCAGGCCAGCTGGAAGATCGCACCGGCGCTCGCGGCCGGCAACACCTTCGTCGTCAAGCCCAGCGAGATCACCCCGCTGACCACCGTGGCGCTCGTCGACCTGCTGATCGAGGCGGGGCTGCCCACCGGGGTCGCCAACATCGTCACCGGGCCCGGGCACACCGTCGGCGCCCGGCTCGCCGAGCACCCCGACGTCGACCTGGTCTCCTTCACCGGCGGACTGGCCAGCGGCACCAAGGTCGCCCAGGCCGCCGCGCCCGGCGTGAAGAAGGTCGCCCTCGAACTCGGCGGCAAGAACCCCAACGTGGTCTTCGCCGACGCCTGCGCCACCGAGGAGGGCTTCGACACCGCCGTCGACCAGGCGCTCAACGCGGCCTTCATCCACAGCGGCCAGGTCTGCTCGGCGGGCGCCCGGCTCATCGTCGAGGAGTCCGTCCGCGACCGCTTCGTCGCCGAACTCGCCCGCCGCGCCGGGCGGATCAGGCTCGGCCGGGGCACCGCGGACGGCGTCGAGTGCGGACCGCTGGTCTCCGGGCAGCAGCGCGACAAGATCGAGGCGTACGTCGCCTCCGCGCTGGAGGAGGGCGCGGTGCTGCGCTCCGGCGGCAAGCGGCCCGAGCCGTCCGCCGACCGGCCCGAGGCCGGCTACTTCTACGAGCCGACCGTCCTCGACCACTGCCACCGCGGGATGCGGGTGGTGCGCGAGGAGGTGTTCGGGCCGGTGCTCACCGTCGAGACCTTCCGCACCGAGGACGAGGCCGTGGCTCTCGCCAACGACACCGAGTACGGGCTGGCCGGCGCCGTCTGGACCGCCGACGCGGGCCGCGCCCGGCGGGTGGCCGGACGGCTGCGCCACGGCACCGTGTGGATCAACGACTTCCACCCCTACCTCCCGCAGGCGGAGTGGGGCGGATTCGGCAAGAGCGGAGTGGGCCGCGAACTCGGCCCGGCGGGCCTCGCCGAGTACCGCGAGACCAAGCACGTCTACCAGAACCTCGCACCGAAGCCGGTGCGCTGGTTCGCGGGCTGAGCCGTCACCACCGAGCGGCGCCCGGGGCGGGCCCGGCACCCGCGCCGCGTGGGAGGCACCCGGTGCGCACGGCGCACCACGCGCCTCCCGCGTGCGGCCGCGGCCGCCGGGCGGTGCACCCGGGGGCCCCTCCCGCGGGCCGCCCGCCCCGAGGCCCAGCACGCGCCGCACGTCCCACGCGTCCCGCACACCTCACGCGCCCCGTGCGTCCCACGCGCCTCGCCCACTCCGTGAGCCCCGGACGTCCCGCGTGACGTCACGTCGCTTCGAGCATTCCCCTGCCCGGGCCTCCCCCGTGCTTCCGCCGACATCCCTTGTCCCGAGTTCCCCCAGGAGTACCCCCATGCCGGAACACACCCACGAGCACACGTACGACTACGTCGTCATCGGCGGCGGTACCGCGGGGTCCGTCATCGCCTCCCGGCTGTCCGAGGACCCCGACGTCACCGTCGCGGTCATCGAGGGCGGCCCCAGTGACGTCGGCCGTGACGACGTGCTGACCCTGCGCCGCTGGATGGGCCTGCTCGGCGGCGAACTGGACTACGACTACCCCACCACCGAGCAGCCGCGCGGCAACTCGCACATCCGGCACAGCCGGGCCCGGGTGCTCGGCGGATGCTCCTCGCACAACACCCTGATCGCCTTCAAGCCGCTCCCGTCCGACTGGGACGAGTGGGAGCGGGCCGGAGCCGAGGGCTGGGGCGCGGCGCGGATGGAGGCGTACTACGACCGGCTCAAGAACAACATCGTCCCGGTCGACGAGAAGGACCGCAACGCCATCGCCCGCGACTTCGTCGACGCCGCGCAGGCCGCGCTCGGCGTGCCGCGGGTCGAGGGCTTCAACAGGAAGCCGTTCGACGACGGCGTCGGCTTCTTCGACCTCGCCTACCACCCGGAGGACAACAAGCGCTCCTCGGCGTCGGTCGCGTACCTGCACCCGGTGATGGACGAACGCCCCAACCTGACGATCCTGCTGGAGACCTGGGCGTACCGGCTGGAGCTGGACGGCACCCGCGCCGAGGGCGTCCACGTGCGGACCAAGGACGGCGAGGAGATCCTCGTCCGGGCCCGGAAGGAGGTCCTGCTGTGCGCCGGCGCGGTCGACTCGCCCCGGCTCCTGCTGCACTCCGGCATCGGTCCGAAGGCCGACCTGGAGGCGCTCGGCATCCCCGTGGCGCACGACCTCCCCGGCGTCGGCGAGAACCTGCTCGACCATCCCGAGTCGGTGATCGTCTGGGAGACGGACGGACCCCTCCCGGACAACTCCGCGATGGACTCCGACGCGGGCCTGTTCGTGCGCCGCGACCCCGGACACGCGGGCCCCGACCTGATGTTCCACTTCTACCAGATCCCGTTCACCGACCATCCGGAGCGGCTGGGCTACGAGCGGCCGGAGTTCGGCGTCTCCATGACCCCGAACATCCCCAAGCCGAAGAGCCGCGGCAGGCTCTACCTGACCAGCGCCGACCCCGAGGTCAAGCCCGCCCTGGACTTCCGCTACTTCACCGACGAGGACGACTACGACGGCCGCACCCTCGTCGACGGCATCCGCATCGCCCGCGAGATCGCGAAGACCGAGCCGCTGGCCCACTGGCTCAAGCGCGAGGTGGCCCCCGGCCCGGACGTCACGGGCGACGAGGAGCTCGGCGAGTACGCCCGCAAGGTCGCCCACACCGTCTACCACCCGGCGGGCACCTGCAAGATGGGAGCGGCGGACGACGGGACCGCCGTCGTCGACCCGGAGTTGAGGATCCGCGGCCTGCAGGGCATCCGGATCGCCGACGCCTCCGTCTTCCCGACCATGACCGCCGTGAACCCGATGATCGGCGTGCTGATGGTCGGCGAGCGGGCCGTCGATCTGATCGGGGGCGACGCGTGATGAGCACCGCCACCGCCACCGCTCCCGTCGGCCCGGAGGCCGGCTCACCCGTCTTCTCCGTCGACGGGCTGTGGAAGGTCTTCGGCCCGAAGGCCGGCCGCGTGCCCGGCGACCCCGAGCTGACCGCGCTCGACCCGGCCGCCCTGCGCGCCCGCACCGGCTGCACGGCCGCCGTCCGGGACGTGAGCTTCGACGTCCGCAAGGGCGAGGTCTTCGTCGTCATGGGACTGTCCGGGTCCGGCAAGTCCACGCTGGTGCGCTGTCTGACCCGGCTGATCGAACCGACCGCGGGTTCGATCGCCATCGACGGCGAGGACGTGCGCGCGATGGACGGGGCACGGCTGCGTGCACTGCGCCGGCACCGGGCCGCCATGGTCTTCCAGCACTTCGGCCTGCTGCCGCACCGCACGGTCCTGGACAACGTGGCCTACGGCCTCGAGATCCAGGGCATGGGCCGGGCGCGGCGGCGCGCGAGGGCCGCCGAGGTCGTCGCCAAGGTGGGCCTGGAGGGCATGGAGCAGCGCAGGCCCGCCCAGCTCTCCGGTGGTCAGCGCCAGCGCGTCGGACTCGCCCGCGCCCTGGCCGTCGACCCCGAAGTGCTGCTGTTCGACGAGCCGTTCAGCGCGCTCGACCCCCTCATCCGGCGCGACATGCAGCAGGAGGTGATCCGGCTGCACCGCGAGGAGGGCCGCACGATGGTCTTCATCACCCACGACCTCGGTGAGGCGCTGAGGCTGGGCGACCGCATCGCCCTGATGCGCGACGGGCGGCTGGTGCAGCTGGGCACCCCCGAGGAGATCGTGGGCTCGCCCGCCGACGACTACGTCCGCGACTTCGTCCGGGACGTCCCGCGCGAACAGGTCCTCACCGTCCGCACGGTCATGCGCCCCGCCTCGTCGGTGGACGAGGCGGGCAGCGGCCCCGCCGTCCGTCCCGACGCCACGGTCTCGGAGGCCATCGAGGCCGTCGCCCGGGCGGGCGTCCCGGCCCGGGTCCTCGACCGGGGCCGCTGCGTGGGGATCGTGGACTCCGCCGCGCTGCTGTCGGTCGTCGCGGGGACGGAGACACCGGCCGGACCCGAAAGGCCCGGCGTCCCGGAGCCCGCCGCCGGGGCGGACCGGCCCGAGGGGACCCTCTGATGGCGTCCGTCACCGCGGCCGTCCCCCGGGCCGGCCGGCCGGGGCCGCTCGGGCACGTCGCCGTGCGCAAGCTCCTGCTGCTCGCCGTGGCCGCCGCGGTCCTCGTCCCGTTCGCCACCGCGCGCTGGTCCGGCGGCAGCTGGCCCGAGGCACTGACCGTCGACGTCTCCGGGCCGCTGGCCGGCGCCAGCGACTGGATCATCGACAACCGGGACTCCCACCCCCTCTTCCTCCACTTCCTCGGCCACGTCAGCAACGCCGTCGTCCTCGCCGTACGAGCCGTCTACCTCGCCCTCCTCGCCGTCGGCTGGGCGGGGACGACCGTCCTCGCCGGACTCGTCGCCTGGCGCGTCGCGGGTGTCCGCCTCGCCCTCGGCACCGCCGCCGCGTTCCTCACCTGCGGACTGCTCGGCATGTGGGTGCCCACCCTGCAGACGCTGGCCCTGATGGCGGTCGCGGTCACCGCGTCCGTCGTCACCGGCGCCCTGCTCGGGCTCGCCGCCGGGCTCTTCGACCGGATGGACCGCGTCCTGCGCCCGGTCCTGGACACCATGCAGGTGCTCCCGGCCTTCGCCTACCTCCTGCCGGTCGTGCTGGTCTTCGGCATCGGCGTCCCGGCCGCCGTCCTCGCCACCGTCGTCTACGCCGCGCCGCCCATGGCCCGGCTGACCGCGCTCGGCCTGCGGGGCGCCGACCAGGAGGTGCTGGAGGCGGTCGAGTCGCTCGGCACCACGTCCCGCCAGCGCCTGCTGACCGCCCGGATCCCGCTGGCCCGCAGGGAACTCCTCCTCGGCCTCAACCAGACGATCATGATGGCGCTGTCCATGGCCGTCATCGCCTCGGTGATCGGCGCGGGCGGCCTCGGCGACCGCGTCTACCAGGCGCTGGCCTCCGTCGACGTCGGCGCGGCCCTCGCCGCCGGCATCCCGATCGTGCTGCTCGCCGTCGTCCTCGACCGCGTCACCGCCGCGGCCGGGGCGAACACCGACGGGACACCCCGGCCCCGTACGCACTGGCTGTACGTCGTGGCCGGCGCCGCGGCCGTCGCGGTCGCCGGACGTACGGCGGGCCGGCTGGAGTGGCCGGACGGGTGGGTCGTCGCGATCGCCGAACCGGTCAACCGGGCCGTCGACTGGATGACCGACCACCTGTACTCGGGCGTCCCCGTCGTCGGCGGCACCGCCGACTGGGCCGCCCGCTTCACGACCTGGGTGCTCGACCCGGTCCGCGACGGACTGCAGGGGCTGCCCTGGTGGTCGGTGCTGCTCGCCGTCGCCGTCCCGGCCTGGCTGATCGGCACCTGGCGCACCGCGCTCACCGCCGTCCTCGCCACGGCCGCCCTCGGGGTGCTCGGCGTGTGGGCCCCGGCCCTCGACACGCTCTCCCAGGTCCTCGCGGCCGTCGCCGTCACCCTGGTCGCCGGCTTCGCGACGGGCATCGCCGCCGCACGCAGCGACCGCGTCGACCGTCTGCTGCGGCCCGTGCTGGACGTGTTCCAGACGATGCCGCAGTTCGTGTACCTGATCCCGGTCGTCGCCCTGTTCGGCGTCGGCCGCGCCCCCGCGGTCGCCGCGGCCGTCGTCTACGCGCTGCCGGCCGTCGTCCGCATCACCGCGCAGGGACTGCGCCAGGTCGACCCGGCGGCCCTGGAGTCGGCCCGCTCGCTCGGCGCGACCGGCGTCCAGCAACTGCGCCAGGTCCAGCTCCCGCTGGCCCGCCCCGCGCTGCTCCTCGCCGTCAACCAGGGCCTGGTCCTGGTCCTCGCCGTCGTCGTCATCGGCGGCATGGTCGGCGGCGGCGCGCTCGGCTACGACGTCGTCTTCGGCCTCGCCCAGGGCGACCTGGCGACCGGCCTGGTCGCCGGTGCCGCGATCGTCTGCCTCGGCCTGATGCTCGACCGGGTGACCCGGCCCACCGAACGCCGCACGAAGAGGGGAGCCTGAGATGCGACTCCGTACGACGCCGGCCGTGGCCGGAGTGTCCGCGCTCGTCCTGCTGACCGGCTGCGGCGCCGCCGACATGACCCGGCAGGCCTCGCCGTTCGCCAACGCCGAGGGCGCGCGGACGGTCACCCTGTCCGTGCAGTCCTGGGTGGGCGCCCAGGCCAACGTGGCCGTCGCCCAGTACCTGCTGGAGCGGGAACTCGGCTACCGCGTCGACACCGTGCAGGTCGACGAGGTGCCCGCCTGGGACGCGCTCAGCCAGGGCCGGGTCGACGCCATCCTGGAGGACTGGGGCCACCCGGACCAGGAGCGGCGGTACGTCGAGGACAAGAAGACGATCACGCCCGGCGGTGATCTCGGGGTCACCGGGCACATCGGCTGGTTCGTGCCGACGTACTTCGCGGAGAAGCACCCCGACATCACCGACTGGAAGAACCTCGACAAGTACGCCGATCAGTTCCGCACCGCGGAGAGCGGAGGCAAGGGCCAGCTGCTGGACGGGTCACCGGCCTACCTCACCAACGACAAGGCGCTGGTGAAGAACCTGAAGCTGGACTTCAAGGTGGTGTTCGCCGGATCGGAGGCCGCGCAGATCACCCAGATCCAGCGGTTCGCCAAGGAGAGGAAACCCTTCCTCAGCTACTGGTACACCCCCCAGTGGCTGTCCGCGAAGGTGCCGATGACCGAGGTGGAACTGCCCGAGTACGAGGAGGGCTGCGACGCCGATCCGGAGAAGGTCGCCTGCGCCTACCCGCACACCCCGCTGCAGAAGTACCTCAACGCGGACTTCGCGAAGAACGGCGGTGACGCGGCGGACTTCCTGAGGAGGTTCCGCTGGACGACCGAGGACCAGAACGAGGTCTCCCTGATGATCGCCGAGCAGCGGATGGAGCCCCGGGAGGCGGCGGAGAAGTGGGTGGACGGCAACGAGTCCACCTGGAAGGCCTGGCTCTCCTGAGGCCCGGTCGAGCCCGGTCCAGCCCGGCCCGGCCGGACGGCGGTCCGGTCCGGGCACGACGCGCGGCCCCGGGTTCACCGAGCGGGGTGAACCCGGGGCCGTCCGCCCCGCGGCGCGTGCGGTCACGCGCCGCGGGGCGGACG
>NZ_LIRG01000184.1 GCF_001419695.1 Streptomyces prasinopilosus | reverse complement strand
CAGCCGGTGCAGTCCCCCGGCTGCCCCGCGCACGGACAGGGCCCCGGGGGACTGCACCGGCTGCACGAATCGGCCGACCTGAAGAAGCTGTACGAGGAACTCCGCGCCGAACACGGCCCCGTGGCGCCCGCACTGCTCCACGACGACGTGCCGGTGTGGGTGGTCCTCGGCCACGCCGAGAACCTCCACATGGTCCGCACCCCCGCCCAGTACACCCGGGACAGCCGGATCTGGTCCCCGCTCCGGGACGGCCTGGTCAAACCCGACCACCCGCTGATGCCGCACATCGCCTGGCAGCCGATGTGCGCCCACGCCGAGGGCGACGAGCACAAACGGCTGCGCGGCGCGATCGACTTCGCCATGTCGACCATCGACTTCCGCAGCCTGCGCCGGCACATCAACCGCTGCACCCAGCGTCTCGTCAACCGGTTCTGCGAAGTGGGCGAGGCCGAGGTCGTCAGCCAGTACGCCGAGCACCTGCCGATGGCCGTGATGTGCCACATCCTCGGCATGCCCGACGAGTACAACGACCGGATGGTCGAGTCGGCCCGCGACATGATCAGGGGCACCGAGACCGCCATCGCCAGCAACGCGTACGTCATGGACGCGCTGAGCCGGCTCACCGCGCGCCGCCGGCTGGAACAGCAGGACGACTTCGCCAGCCATCTCATCACCCACCCGGCCGAACTGACCGACGACGAGGTCAGGGAGCACCTGCGGGTGGTGCTCATCGCCGCCTACGAGTCGACCGCCAACCTCCTGGCCAACGTGCTGCGCACGGTGCTGGTCGACCCGCGCTTCCGGGCCCAGCTCAACGGCGGACAGATGACCGTGCCGGAGGCGGTGGAGCAACTGCTCTGGGACGAACCGCCGTTCAGCACCATCTTCGCCTACTTCGCCAAGCAGGAGACGGAGCTGGGCGGCCAGCGCATCCGCCGGGGCGACGGACTGCTGTTCGCCCCGGCCCCGGCCAACGTCGACCCGCGGGTACGCCCGGACCCGACCGCCCACATGCAGGGCAACCGCTCCCACCTCGCCTTCAGCGGGGGCCCGCACGAGTGCCCCGGGCAGGACATCGGGCGCGCCATCGCCGAGATCGGCGTCGACGCGCTGCTGATGCGGCTGCCCGACCTCGAACTCGACGTCGCCGACGAGGACCTGCGCCACACCGAGTCGATCGCCTCGCGCCATCTCATCGAGCTGCCCGTCCGGTTCACCCCGAGGGAGCAGCAGGACATCACCGAGCGGCCGAACCACGACCACCGTCCGGCGGCCCCGCGCCGCGACTGGCTCATCGGCAGTGCCGGACCGGGGGAGCAGGACGCGCCGTCCGCCGCCCGCCGCGATCCGTTCGGGTCCAGTGACGTCCCCGCCCCGCGGTCCGCGCTCACGGCAGGGGCACCGGCCGCTCAGCCGGACGGGCGGCCGGCCGCCGAGCCGGCCGTGGCCGAGCAGTCGGCCGCCGAGCCGGCGGCCGTCGCCGCCCCCGGGGAACCGGCCCGCGCGCCGGGCACCTGGCAGCGCCTCCTGAACTGGTGGCGCGGCTACTGACCGCAGGTCCGGGGCGCCGGGGGCCTGCGGGCGACGGTCCGGTCCACGGCGGTCCGTGCCTCGGCGGTCCGTGCCTCGGTGACGCGGTCGTCCGAGGCACGGACCCCGGTGGCGTGGTCCCCGACGGCACGGTCCCCGGCGACGCGGTCCTCCGCGGCCCAGTCCCCGTACGAGGTCCACGCCGCGAGCGTGCGGCCGCTGCGCAGCCGGTGCCGCGCCCCCGTCACCGGGTCGGTGAACTCCAGGGACCGCGCCAGCAGTTGCAGCGGGCGCCGGAAGTCACCGGCCGGGACGGGGCCGGTCACCTCCGGATACAGGGGGTCGCCGAGGATCGGCAGGCCCAGGGCACTCATGTGGACCCGCAGCTGATGGGTCTGCCCGGTGCCGGGCACCAGCCGGTACCGGGCGAGGCCGTCGGCCCGGTGCTCCAGGAGCTCGACCCGGCTGACCGCGTTCGGCTCGCCCCCGACCTCCCGCGCGGTCAGCACCCCGCGCTCCTTGACGATCCGGCTGCGCACGGTCCGGGGCAGGACGAGCGCCGGATCGTGGGGGGCGACGGCCTCGTACTCCTTGTGGACCAGCCGGTCGCGGAACAGCGTCTGGTACGCGCCGCGCTCCTCGGGCCGCACGGTGAACAGCACCAGCCCGGCGGTGAGCCGGTCGAGGCGGTGCGCGGCGCCCAGCAGCGGGATGCCCAGTTCGTGGCGCAGCCGGGCCAGCGCGGTCTGGGTGACGTGGCTGCCGCGCGGTGTGGTGGCCAGGAAGTGGGGCTTGTCGGCGACGACGATGTGCTCGTCCCGGTACACGACCTCCAGCGGGAAGGGCACCGGGACCTCGGCCGGAGGCTCCCGGTGGAACCACACGAACGACCCCGGCACGCAGGGGGCGTCGGCCGGCACGGGCCGCCCGTCCGCGCCCACGACCAGCCCCGCGTCGAACATGCCGTCGACGACGTCGGAGCCGACCGGGAAGCGGGCCACGAGGTGATCCCGCACGGTGGCCCACCGCCCCGTGCCGGGCAGGCGCACCCGCACCGGGTCCACACCGTCGCGCTGCGGCAGCGGGGAGGGCGGGGCGGTTCTGCGTCTGCGGCTCACGAGGGCCAAGGCTACGTGTCCGCCCCGCCCTCCTGCTGGTCCAGCGCTGCCTGCTTGACCTCGGCCTCGACCACGTGGCGTGGTTTCCCCTCGGCCCGCGCGAAGTCGCTCACCGCCGTCCGGAGCTCACGGGCGAGGTCGCGCCAGGCCCGCCAGGCCGTCTCCCAGGTGGTGGTCTGCATGCTGCTCCACTTGGTGTCCGTGGGAGGTCCGTACGTCTCCTGCAGATGGCGTACGCGGACGTGTGCCTCGTCCACCGCGCGCTGCTTGGCCACGAGTTCTTCGAAGGTGTTCGTCACGCGCCCGGATCCTCGGGCAGCGGGCGGGGGCGGGGCGCCGCGCCACGCCGTCCGCGGCGGCACGGGGGCCGGGGTTCACCCGACCGGCGCCGGGTGCGGCGGCCGCGAAGCCGGGCCGGAGGGGACGCGAGGGGGTGCGGTGACGGCCCCGGTGCGGTCCGGCGGCGGCCCGGTGGAGGTTCAGCCGGCCGCGGCCGACGGCCCCGCCTGCTCCTGCTCGGCCTCGACCCGCGCGTTCCAGTCCTGCTTCGAGGCCTGCCAGCCGTCCTCGTCGTGGCCGCGCCGCCAGTATCCGGAGATCGAGAGGTCCTCGCGCGCGACCTGCCGCTCCACCCGCAGCAGACGGCGCAGCTCCTTCACGAAATGGGCCTCGCCGTGGACGAAGGCGTGCACCCGGCCCTCGGGGAACTCCAGTGCCCGCACGGCCTCCACCAGCGCCTCGCCGACCGGACGGTCCCCCCGGTGCAGCCAGGTGACCGCCACCTCGGAGTCGATCTTCTGCTCCTCCCGCGGCCCCTCGACCTCCACGAAGGCGTGGACCCTGGCCCCGTCCGGCATGGCCTCCAGCGACCGGGCGATCGCGGGCAGCGCGCTCTCGTCGCCCGCCAGCAGATGCCAGTCGGCGCTGGGGTCGGGGGCGTAGGCGCCGCCGGGACCGATGAAGAACACGGTCTCGCCCGGCAGGACCCGCCGGGCCCAGGGGCCCGCCAGCCCTTCGTCGCCGTGGAGCACGAAGTCCAGGGTCAGCTCGCGCTGCTCGGCGTCCCAGTGGCGCACGGTGTACGTCCGGGTCACCGGCCACTGGGCGCGCGGGAACTCCTCACGGATCCGCTGCACGTCGAACGGTTCCGGATAGGTGACGCCCTCGGCGGGGAACAGCAGCTTCACGTAGTGGTCGGTGCAGGTGTCCGCCGTGAAGTCGACCAGGCCCTCGCCCCCCAGCACCACCCGCCGCATGTGCGGGGTCAGCTGCTCGGTGCGGAGCACCCGCCCGGAGTGGGGCCTGCGCGGCTCGCGTCCCGGTCGCTGTGCCATCTGGGGCCTCCCTGTCGCTTAGTTAGGTTTACCTAAGCTAACACCTTCCCGTGGTGATCACCCGGGCGTGCGGCGGCGCCTACCGCGCGAGGGTCGTCAGCAGCCGTTCCAGGGAGCCGCCGAGGCCCCAGCGGGCCGCCAGTTCCCGTACGGCGTCGGGGTCGCGCGGGGTCCGCGGCAGTGCCGTGCCGACCTCCGGGAGCGGGACGTCGTCCGCCACCCGGACGACCTTCGGGGCGACCGCCAGGTACGGGCGCGCCTCGGTGAGGCGCCTGCGCTGCGCCGGGGTCAGCCCGGCCTCCGGATCGTCGACCGCCGCCAGGATCCCGGCCAGGTCGCCGAACCCGGCCAGCAGCTTGGCGGCCGTCTTCTCGCCCACCCCCGGCACGCCCGGCAGGCCGTCGCTCGGGTCGCCGCGCAGCAGCGCCAGATCCGCGTACCCCGCGCCGTCCACCCCGTACTTCCCGCGCAGCACGGCCTCGTCGGTGATCTGGAGCGTGCCCACGCCCTTGAGCGGATACAGCACCCGCACTCCGCGCGCGTCGTCCACCAGCTGGTACAGGTCGCGGTCGCCGGTGACGATGTCCACCGGACCGCGCGCCCGCGCGGTGAAGGTGCCGATCACGTCGTCCGCCTCGTACCCGTCGACCCCCACGCGCGCGATGCCGACGGCGTCCAGGACGGCCTCGATCACCGGCACCTGCGGGGACAGGGTGTCGGGCACCTCCTCCTCGTCGGGGCCCGAGGCGCGCTCCTCGGCCACCCGGTGCGCCTTGTAGGAGGGGATCAGCTCCACCCGCCACGCCGGGCGCCAGTCGGCGTCCATGCACGCCACCAGGTGGTCCGGGTGGTGGTCCCGGACCAGGCGGTCGATGAAGTCGAGCAGCCCGCGCACGGCGTTCACCGGCGAGCCGTCCGGGGCCCTGACGGAATCCGGGACGCCGAAGTAGGCGCGGAAGTAGAGGGAGGCGGTGTCGAGGAGCATCAGTCGTCCGGTCACGCTCCGCATCATGCCGCACGCTGCCGACAGCGCCCGCAGCCGCACGACCGCGGGCCGGGACGCGCCCCCCGCCGTGCGGCGGGGGGCCTCGGGCGGGAGCCGCCCGCCGGACGGAACGCTCCGGATGTGAGGCGGGACACGTATGCGTTTGCCCTCGGGGAAACAGGGGAGGCGCGGCCCCGGAGTGGCGCCGGTTGCAGGTTCGACTGCCAGGAACACCTGAACCGTCCCGACGGGCGCCGCTCCTTGCCATTGCCGTCGAGTCAAGAGGTACACGTGTCAACGAGGCTTGAGGCCGAGCATCTGTACAAGGTGTTCGGCAGACGACCGGGCCAGGCGGTCGAGAGACTGCGCCAGAGCGAGGCCGACCGGGAGGAGCTGCGCGCCCAGGGCACCACGGCGGCCGTCATCGACGCCTCGTTCACCGTGGAACCCGGCGAGATCTTCGTCGTCATGGGCCTGTCCGGCTCGGGCAAGTCCACCCTGCTGCGCATGCTGAACGGCCTGTCGGAGCCGACCGCCGGACAGGTGCGGTTCGACGGCCAGGACCTCACCGCGCTGTCCGGCCGCGAGCTGCGCGAGGTCCGCTCCAGGAAGATCAGCATGGTCTTCCAGCACTTCGCGCTCTTCCCGCACCGCAGCGTCCGTGAGAACGCCGCGTACGGCCTGGAAGTGCAGGGCGTGCCCCGCGCCGAGCGCGAACGCCGCGCCGACGAGGCGCTCGCCCTGTGTGGCCTGGCCGGCTGGGAGAACTCCTGGCCCGACGAGCTGTCCGGCGGCATGCAGCAGCGGGTCGGGCTGGCCCGCGCGCTCGCGACCGACGCCGACCTGCTGCTGATGGACGAGTCCTTCAGCGCGCTCGACCCGCTGATCCGCCGCGACATGCAGGACCAGCTGGTGGAACTGCAGAAGAAGCTGAAGAAGACGATCGTCTTCATCACGCACGACCTCAACGAGGCCATGCGGCTGGGCGACCGCATCGCGGTGATGCGGGACGGCCGCATCGTGCAGATCGGCACCGCGCAGGACATCCTCATCCGCCCCGCCAACGACTACGTCGCCTCCTTCACCCAGGACGTCGACCGCTCCCGGGTGCTGACCGCCGGCGCCGTGATGGAGCGGGAGGTGCGCGGCGACGAGGCCGACTGCGCCTGCGAGACCGCGACCGCGCAGACGCCGTTCACCGACCTGTGCGCGATGAGCGCCCGCGCGGCGCACCCCGTGGCCGTCCTCGGCAACGAGGGCGAGGTCATCGGCGTGGTACCCCGGCAGCGGCTCGTCGGCTTCCTCGGCGACGAGGACGGCGGCCCCGGCGCCTGCGACTCCCCGCGCGGCGAGGGCGGGAAGGTGCTGACCCGTGCCTAGGATTCCGCTCGGCTCCTGGGTCAACAGCGCGGTCGACTGGCTGCTCGCCAACGTGACCTGGCTGTTCGACTTCTTCAAGACCGTCTTCACCGGCGCCTACGACGGCGTCAACGCCGTCCTCCAGGCGCCCGAGCCGCTGCTGCTCGCCGGCATCTTCGCGGTGATCGCCTTCTGGCTGCGCGGCACCGTCGCCGGTGTCCTCACCTTCGCGGGATTCGCCTTCATCGACTCCCTCGGGCTGTGGGGCGACTCGATGGTGACGCTGGCCCTGGTCGTCGTCGCCACCGTCATCGCGCTCGTCATAGCCGTGCCCGTGGGCATCTGGGCGGCCCGCTCGGACCGGGTCAGCGCCTTCGTGCGCCCGGTCCTCGACTTCATGCAGACGCTGCCCGCGATGATCTACCTCATCCCGGCGATCCTCTTCTTCGGGACGGGCTCCGCCCCCGGCATCGTCGCCACCCTGATCTTCGCGCTCGCCCCCGGCGTGCGCATGACCGAGCTGGGCATCCGCCAGGTCGACAAGGACCTCGTGGAGGCGGCCGAGGCGTTCGGCACCACGCCCCGCAACACCCTGCTGCGCGTCCAGCTGCCGCTGGCGCTGCCCACCGTGATGGCGGGCGTCAACCAGGTGATCATGCTCGGCCTGTCCATGGCCGCGATCGCCGGCATGGTCGGCACCGGCGGCCTCGGCGGCGCCGTCATCGAGGCCATCGGCCAGCTCGACGTCGGACTCGGCGCCGAGTCCGGCCTCGCCATCGTCATCCTGGCGATCTACCTCGACCGCATGACCAGCGCCCTGGGCACCCAGGTGTCCCCGCTCGGCCGCCGTGCCGCCGCCAGGGCGCGCGCCGCGCAGGGGCTGAAGATCTGGTCCTACCGGCCGCGCCCGCAGGTCGCCGTCATCGGTGTCGTCGTCCTGGCCCTGGTGGCCGGCGGCATGGGCATCTTCGGCGGCAACGGCAGGAGCGGCGGTACGGACACCGTCGCCGACGCCGGGAACGTCGGCGACGGCAAGAAGATCTCCATCGGCTACATCCCCTGGGACGAGGGCGTCGCCTCCACCTTCCTGTGGAAGGAGATCCTCGAACGGCGGGGCTTTAAGGTCGAGGCCACGCAGTTCGACGCGGGCCCGCTCTACACCGCGCTCGCGCAGGGCAACATCGACTTCCAGACGGACGCCTGGCTGCCCACCACCCACGCCGAGTACTGGAAGAAGTACGGCGACCGGCTCGAGGACCTCGGCACCTGGTACGAGGAGACCACGCTCGAACTCGCCGTGCCCGCCTACATGGAGGACGTCGACTCCCTCGAGGACCTCAAGGGCAGGGCCGGCACCTTCGGCGGGGAGATCACCGGCATCGAGTCCAGCGCCGGCATGATGGGCCTGCTCAAGGACAAGGTCCTGCCGGAGTACGGCCTGGACGAGGAGTACAAGGTCGTCGACAGCTCCACGCCGGCGATGCTGGCCGAGCTCAAGCGCGCCTACGGCAAGCAGGAACCGGTCGTCGTCACGCTCTGGTCGCCGCACTGGGCGTACAGCGACTACGACCTGAAGAAGCTGGAGGACCCCAAGGGCACCTGGGGCGAGGGCGACGCCGTGCACACCCTGGGCCGCAAGGGCTTCACCGAGGAGAACCCCCTCGTCGGCCGGTGGCTGAAGGACTTCTCGATGACCGAGGAGGAACTCACCGGCCTGGAGGCCGAGATCAACAAGGCCGGCAAGGGCCGGCAGCAGGACGCCGTCCGCGCCTGGCTGGAGGACAACCCGGACGCCGTCGACAAATTCGCGCCCGTGCGGCCGTCCGGTTCCGGCGACACCCCCGCCGAGGCGAAGCGCCCGCTGGACGTGGCCTGGTTCCCGTGGGAGGAGGACATCGCGATCACCTACCTGTGGAAGAACGTCCTGGAACGGCGCGGCTACACGCTGAACCTGAAGCAGATGGACGTCGGGCCGGTCTACACGGGCCTCGCCTCCGGTGATCTCGACCTCAACTTCGACGCCTGGCTGCCGCACTCCCAGAAGAACTTCTACGAGCCGAAGAAGGACAGACTCACCGACCTCGGCACGTGGTACGAACCGGTCTCCCTGGAGATCTCCGTCCCCTCGTACGTCAAGGGCGTCACGTCGCTGGAGGACCTCAAGGGCAAGGCCGACCTGTTCGGCGGGCGGATCGTCGGCATCGAGCCGGGCACCGGCCAGATGGACCTCCTGAAGACCAAGGTCCTGCCGGAGTACGGCCTGGACGAGGAGTACGAGGTCGTCGACGGCTCCTCGCCGGCGATGCTGGCCGAGCTCAAGCGCGCCTACGCCAAGAAGGAGCCCATCGCGGTCACGCTCTGGTCGCCGCACTGGACGTACAGCGAGTACGAGCTGACCAAGCTGGAGGACCCCGAGGGTGCCTGGGGCGAGAGCAACACCATCCACACCATCGCGAGCAAGAAGTTCCCCGAGCAGTACCCCGAACTCACGAAGTGGATCAAGGGGTTCACCATGAGCGAGGACGAACTCGGCACGCTCGAGAAGGAGATCAAGGACCGGGGCCAGGGCCAGGAGGAGGCGGCCGTCGCCGCCTGGCTCGAGGAGCACCCCGACGTGGTGGGGCGCATGACCCCGCAGTGACGACGGGGCTCCACGGCGACCACCGGGTCGCCGTGGAGCCCCGCACCGCTCGTCCCGAGGGGCGGGCCCGGCCCCGCCGTCAGGCGGGGCCGGGCCCGCCCCTCGGACCGTG